>NZ_QUEH01000017.1:0-63385 GCF_003477935.1 Clostridium sp. AF32-12BH
AAAAGAATTGACAGGGGATAATCATTCATGCGTTTGTCGTGGGATACAGCCGATTGGATATTTCGACGGGTCCACGTTATAATAGCATCATCAAGATTGTTAAAGAAATCGCAACATAAAACAAAAATACAACAATCAAAATGATCAACGCAAATAAGGAGGATATCACATGAGCAAGTTAACAAAGGAAGAGTTCTCCAGAGGACCGGGTGGAATGAGAATGCATCTGCACTATGCAATGGACTTAAACTGGAGAATCCTGGATGATTACGGCAGTCTGGAACTGAAGGCAGAGTATATGTCAAAATTCCAGAATAAGGAAGCATTTACCTGCTTCGCACTGACAGAGGCAACCGGCGGTACCGGAGCTGATTTACATACCATGGCAGTGAAGGATGGCGACAGCTATGTATTAAACGGTGAGAAGACCCTGATCTCCCACACGGACTGCTGCGAATTCGCATATGTCATTGCTGTAACCAATCCGGATTCTGATAAGGACGACAGACTTTCCGCCTTCTTCGTACCAATGGATGCACCGGGATTTGAAGTCATCAACATGCCGCATATGATGGGCTGCCGTGGTGCAGGTCATGGAGAACTGAAATTCACCAACTGTCGCATCGACAAGAAATATCTGTTAGGACGTGAGGGACAGGGACTTGAGATTGCAGTCAGCCTGCGTACCGGTCTGACTGCTATAAAAACTGGTTTCTGAATCAGGCGTCAGGCAGTGCTGGCTGGAGATTCCGGAGGCAGATTTAAGCAGCGCGCAACCATGAAGTTTGCAAAAGCCTCCACGGCTGCAGTGATGAAATTTTTCTTGCTGTACACCATGTAAAGCAGGCGGGTGTCTTTGGGAACATCCGTTAAGTGGATCTTTTTCAGATTGTCAAACTGTTTTAAAAACGGAGTATCTGCCACAATGGCAGCTTTGGAAGAGCGGTTGATCTGCCCGGCAATGGAGATCTCGTCGTCATAACAGTAGGAGGCTTCCATGTCTTTCCTGTTCAGAATTTTCCGGATGGTTTTTCCGATGGGAATGGTGTCACGGTAAGTGAAAAGTGTGTACTTTTTTAAAGCGGTCAGTTCGATCGAATCAAAGGAAGCCAGGGGGGCATTTCGGACGATCATAATCAGTTCCTGATAGGTGATGGGAACAAAAACAAGGTCGTCCCGGTTCTCTACCATAGAGCAGAAGCCAACATCGATGGTTCCGGTTACAGAATCGGATTTTTCTTTTATGATGGCAATGCCGTGTTCCAGGATTCCCAGTGCCTGGTTCACGTACTGATAAAATTCCTGCCCGTATTTGGTAAGCTGGATTCCGCGCCCTTTTTTCTGGAACAAAGAAACAGAAAACTCGTGTTCCAGGGAAGCAATGGAATCACTGAGGCTTGGCTGTGTGATATAAAGTGCTTTGGCTGCTTCTGTGTAATGCTGGACTTCAGCCAGTTTTCGAAAGTAATATAGCTGTTGTAAATTCATAACCGTTCTCCTTTGTAATCATAGTTTTATTATAAAGAATGAGAGAAAAAAAGCCAGAAAAATACGCTTGAAATGTTAAAAAAATATCAGAAAGAGGGCGGTGAGGATTTGACAATTTTAACGAAATTCTCTACAATAATAGATAAGCGTCAGGACACAGGAGGGATATCATGAGAGAAATTAAAAAGAACATTTTTCTCGAAACCATTCCATACGAGGATCACCACAGAAGTCCGCGGAATCTTTACATCATCCGTGGGGAGGAACGCAGTCTGATGGTCGATACCTCCAACAATACTGAGCGGGACTGGACGATTTTAAAAGGCATGGTCGATGCGCTCGGAATTGATTATAAAAAGCTGGACATCTTCATCACCCATGAGCATCCGGATCATACGGGGCTTGTCCCGAAGCTGCAGGAGCTTGGTGCCAGGGCATTTATGAATCCGGACGAGACAAGAAAACGGGTCGACCTTTTACACAGCTACCTGGCAGATGAACAGGCCCGGATCGAAAATCTCCGGATCGTAGGAGTCACGAAAGAAGAAACTCCCGAAGTATATGATACTTTTATGGAATATACAACAAAAGCGTATGCATCAGTCAAAGCACCGCTGGAACTTTCGTTTCTCCCGATTCACCCGGGAGAGACGCTTTCTTATGGAGGCTACTGCTTTGAAGTCGTGCTGTTAAAAGGACATACCTTTGGGCAGTGCGGACTTTATGAACCTGAGAAAAAGCTGATGTTCGTAGGGGACCAGATCATGACGACCATTGTTCCGATCGTGGGGACCCAGGAGACGGATCTGGGCATGTTAAAATGCTATATGGATTCTCTTGGTGAGTTGAAACACAAGTACAAAGACTGTTACTTCCTTCCCTGTCATTACGGCGAGATTAAGGATGTTGAGAAGGAAGTGAACCGCATTATCTTTGGCTATTTGGACAAGTGTGAGATCATGAAGCATGTTCTGGAAGAGGCGGGGAAACCACTGACAACCCGTGATATCGGGGTGCGGACTTATGGAAGAAGCCAGGGACCGCCGGATTATGCGCACTTTGCTTCCTGTACCCAGATCTGGGCAAAGACATTCTCCTGTATGGAGTATATGATGGGAGAAGGCTTCATCGAACGGTCGGAGCGCGACGGCATCCTGTACTGGAAAGCAATCTGACTGCCTGGGACCATGATATGACTGAAAAAACGCCAGGCAAAGAAGCGGCATGATCAGGACTGGAGCTCTTTCCATACCTGATTGAAATAGCCGGAAAATTCTGGCGCGTTCCTGCGTTTTAAGGGACTGTCATACTGAGGATCAAAGGACAAAGAAATCTCTGCTTTGATTCTCCCGGGGCGTTCGGAAAGAACCAGCACACGGTCTGCAGTGCTGATGGCTTCTGCCAGATCATGGGTGATCAGAATGGCGGTTTTGTGCGTTTCTCTTATAATAGAAGCAATGTCATCGCATACGGCAAGTCTTGTCTGGTAGTCTAAGGCAGAGAACGGCTCATCTAAAAGCAGCAGGTCTGGTTTTAAGATCAGGGTGCGGATGAGGGCAGCGCGCTGACGCATGCCGCCGGAAAGTTCAGAAGGCTTTGCGTGCGCAAACGAGGCAAGCCCATAGCTTTCCAGCATTTCATCCAGTTCCCGGAGCGTTTCCTGATTTTTCTGATGGCGGATCTCAAGCCCAAGTGCGGCATTTTCCCGCACGCTCCGCCATTCAAACAGATGATCTCGCTGGAGCATATATCCGATGCCGGCACGTGCTTCTTTCAGAGGCGTATTTTCTATATAAATAGAACCTTCTTCCGGGGTAAGCAGACCGGAAAGAAGAGAAAGCAGCGTCGACTTGCCGCAGCCGGACGGGCCGACGATCGCGAGAAATTCGCCGGAACTTACGGTAAAAGAAATGTTGGACAGGGCGGGAGTGGCTCCTTTTGGGGAATGGTAGGAATAGCTGATTCCGCAGGCTTTTAAAATGGGTTCCATAGCCGGTCCTCCTTATGCTTATAGTTTATAATATGAAGAAAATAGATTACGGTTCCTGGAAGATTCGCAGGGATACAGGAATGAACTCCGGATGATTTTTGGATAATATTTTCCATAACATCGGTACAAACCCCTTGCATTTCCGAAAAACAGGTGCTATAATATCGATGATAACATGATAATCTGACAGTCTGAGAGTGGGCATACGTCCACTCTCAATTTTTTGCCAGAGCGCGACGTGGAGTGGTGTTACTGTACACGTGCGCGTATACAGTAACGAAGAGAGGTGACAATCATGACAAGAAGAGAAGAATACGAATCCAAAACAGAAGCATTTCTGCTTCCGGTTCTTGCAGAGCACAACTTTGAACTCTGGGATGTGGAATATGTAAAAGAGGCCGGTACCTGGTACCTGCGCGCCTACATTGACAAAGAGGGCGGCATTGCGGTAGATGACTGTGAGGTCATCAGCCGTATTTTGAGTGACTGGCTTGACCAGACCGATTTCATCGAGGACAGCTACATTCTGGAGGTCAGCTCCCCGGGACTTGGTCGTCCGCTGAAGAAGGAGCGTGACTTTGAGCGCAGCCTTGGCGAGGAAGTAGAAATCCGTCTTTATAAGGCCCAGAATAAGCAGAAAGAATTTACCGGGATCTTAAAAGCATACGATAAAGAAACTGTGACGATCGAAACGGCAGAGGGCGAACTGGTATTTGAGCGTCCGGACATTGCGCTGATCCGGCTGGCGTTTGATTTTTAAACAGAAGGATTTTAGGAGGATAAAACCATGAATAAGGAATTAATCGAGGCATTAAACCTGCTGGAAAAGGAAAAAAATATCAGCAAGGCTACCCTGCTTGAAGCAATCGAGAACTCTCTGCTGACTGCCTGCAAGAACCATTTCGGCAAAGCAGATAACATCAAAGTAAACATTAACCCGGAGACCGGTGACTTCTCTGTATACGCAGAGAAAGAGGTTGTGGAAGAGGTAGAGGATCCGTTAACCCAGATCAGCTACGCAGAAGCAAGACTGAAAAACCCGAAGTTCTTCTTGGGCGATATCATCAACTGCCCGATCGAGTCTAAGTCTTTCGGCCGTATCGCTACCCAGAACGCAAAGAACGTAATCCTGCAGAAGATCCGCGAGGAAGAGCGCAGCATGCAGTTCAACGAGTGGTACCAGAAAGAAAAAGATGTGGTAACCGGTATCGTGCAGCGTTACCTTGGTAAGAACGTCAGCATCAACTTAGGTAAGGTTGACGCAATCTTAAATGAGGCTGAGCAGGTAAAGGGCGAGGTATTTAAGCCGACCGAGCGTATTAAAGTGTATGTCCTGGAAGTTAAGGACACCCCGAAGGGACCACGTATCTCCGTATCCCGTACTCATCCGGACCTGGTAAAGCGTTTGTTCGAGGAAGAGGTTACCGAGGTAAAAGACGGCACCGTTGAGATCAAGGCCATCGCCCGTGAGGCAGGTTCCAGAACCAAGATCGCGGTATGCTCCAATGACCCGAACGTAGATCCGGTTGGCGCATGTGTCGGCATGAATGGTGCCCGTGTCAACTCCATCGTAAACGAGCTGCGCGGTGAGAAAATCGATATCATCACCTGGGATGAGAACCCGGCATTCATGATCGAGAATGCACTTAGCCCGGCAAAGGTCATCTGCGTCGTTGCAGACGAAGAGAGCAAAGAGGCACAGGTTATTGTTCCGGATTACCAGCTTTCCCTGGCAATCGGTAAAGAGGGACAGAACGCAAGACTGGCAGCACGTCTGACCGGTTACAAGATCGATATCAAGAGCGAGACTCAGGCAAGAGAGCTGGGCCTGTTCGAGGAAATGGGAATCGACTATCAGGAAGAGGGTGTCTATGACAACCTGGATGCTGATTTCGAAGTATCCGCTACCGATGATTATTCAGAGAACAAAGAAGAGTTCTAAACGCAAAAACAGACTGGGCGTGTAACGGAAAGTTACCGGACAGTTACCTGTAAGACTGGAACAAGATTGGAATAGGAAGTGAGCAATTGGTGAATGCGAAGAAATTTCCGCAGAGACAGTGTATCGGCTGCGGCGAAATGAAAAACAAAAAAGAAATGATCCGTATACTGAAGACACCGGAAGGGGAATTCGTAGTCGATGCGACCGGACGAAAAAACGGGCGCGGCGCTTACATCTGCCCGTCTATGGACTGCTTCAAAAAAGCAGTAAAGGGAAAAGGGCTGGAGCGTTCTTTCAAGATGGCAATTCCAAAAGAGGTGTACGAGACACTGGAAAAGGAGATGGAACAGCTTGGATAACAGACAGAAAATCCTGAACCTGATCGGACTGGCAACCAAGGCCGGAAAGACTGCAAGCGGAGAATTCTCTACGGAGAAAGCCGTAAAGAGCGGAAAAGCCCACCTGGTCATTGTATCAGAGGAGGCTTCCGACAACACGAAAAAAATGTTTACCAATATGTGTACTTACTATAAAGTTCCCATCTTATTTTTAGGCGGAAAAGAGGAACTTGGGCATTCCATGGGCAAGCAGATGCGTGCATCGCTGGCTGTTGTGGATGCAGGACTGGCAAAGGCAATCGTGAAACAAATGAATACAATCGGAGGTAGTGAGTATGAGAGTAAGTGAACTGGCAAAAGAGCTGGGAAAAACCAGCAAAGATGTATTAGATGTGTTACAGAAGAATCATCAGGATGTAACATCCCATTCATCCAATGTAAGTGATGCACAGGTTGGAATGGTAAAGAAAGCTCTGGGCGCTTCTGAGCAGAAAGCAGCAGAAGGCGCAGCACCGAAGAAAAAGCTGGCAGCGGTATATCGTCCGCAGAATTCCCAGCAGAGACCGGCGCAGCCAAAGCAGGCAGCACGCCCGCAGGCACAGAGCGCATCTGCACCGGCGCAGCAGGCATCTGCTCCGCAGACAAACAGACCAGCAGAGACAGCAGCGCAGCAGGCAAGACCGGCACAGACCGCAGAAAACCGCGATAACAACCGTCAGGGCGGCTTTAACGGAAACCGTGATAACAACCGTCAGGGCGGCTTTAATGGAAACCGCGACAACAACCGTCAGGGCGGCTTTAACGGAAACCGTGACAACAACCGTCAGGGAGGTTTTAGCGGAAACCGCGACAACAACCGTCAGGGCGGCTTTAACGGAAACCGTGATAATAACCGTCAGGGCGGCTTTAACGGAAATCGCGACAACAACCGCCAGGGTGGATTTGGCGGAAACCGTGACAACAACCGCCAGGGTGGATTCAACCGTGATAACAACCGTCAGGGAGGTTTCGGCGGCAACCGTGAAGGCGGCGCAGGCCGTGATAACAACCGCCAGGGCGGCTTTAACGGAAACCGCGAAGGTGGCTTTAACCGTGATAATAACCGTCAGGGCGGCGGCTTCGGCGGAAACAGAGATAATCGTCAGGGCGGAGGCTTTGGAGGCAACAGAGATAACCGTCAGGGCGGCGGCTTTAGTGGAAACCGCGACAACCGCCAGGGCGGCGGCTTTGGCGGAAACCGTCAGGGCGGCGCAGGCAGACCGGGTCAGAGAGACGGCGGCTCTAAGAGCTACGATACCCCGATCCAGACCAAGCCGACCAACAACCGTCAGCAGACCAACAATGCGCATAAGAAAGATAAATACGATAAGACCAGAATGATGGAAGACGGACCAAGAAGCAAGAATGGCAAGGTTTCCAAGCATCCGTTCATCATGCCGCAGAAGCCGGTTGAGGAGAAGGTAGAGGAGACCGTAAAGGTAATCACCATTCCGGAGGTTCTGACCATCAAGGAACTGGCTGACAAGATGAAACTGCAGCCGTCCGCAATCGTTAAGAAGCTGTTCTTACAGGGCAAGATCGTAACCTTAAACTCCGAGATCGATTTCGAGCAGGCTGAGGAGATCGCAGTAGAGTACGATGTTCTCTGCGAGAAAGAGGAGAAGGTAGACGTGATCGCCGAGCTCTTAAAAGAGGACGAGGAGAACGAGGAAGACATGGTTTCCAGACCGCCGGTAGTCTGCGTTATGGGACACGTTGACCATGGTAAAACTTCCCTGCTTGATGCGATCCGTCAGACCAACGTTACCTCCCGCGAGGCAGGCGGTATCACCCAGCACATCGGTGCTTACACGGTAGATGTACGTGGACAGCAGATCACCTTCCTGGATACCCCGGGACATGAAGCATTCACCGCAATGCGTATGCGTGGTGCTCAGTCTACCGATATCGCGATCCTGGTTGTAGCAGCAGACGATGGCGTTATGCCGCAGACCGTTGAGGCAATCAACCATGCAAAAGCTGCAGGCGTTGACATCATTGTTGCGATCAACAAGATCGATAAACCGTCTGCAAACGTAGACCGCGTAAAGCAGGAGCTGGCTGAGTATGAGCTGATTCCGGAGGACTGGGGCGGAAATACCGTATTCGTACCGGTATCTGCACATACCAAGGAAGGTATTCCGGAACTTCTGGAGATGATCCTTCTGACTGCAGAGGTAAAAGAGTTAAAGGCAAACCCGAACCGCCGCGCAAGAGGTCTTGTCATCGAGGCTGAGCTGGATAAGGGCAAAGGACCGGTTGCTACCATTCTGGTACAGAAAGGTACCCTGCGTGTGGGCGATAACGTAACTGCAGGTCCGTGCTATGGTAAAGTCCGTGCAATGATGGACGATAAGGGCCGCAGAGTCAAAGAAGCTGGTCCGTCCATGCCGGTTGAGATCCTCGGCTTAAATGATGTTCCGGGTGCAGGCGACGTGCTGATGGCAACCGAGAACGAGAAAGAGGCAAGAAGCTACGCAGAGACCTTCATCTCTGAGAGCAAGAATAAATTACTGGCAGACACCAAGGCTAAGATTTCCCTGGATGATCTGTTCAGCCAGATCAAGGCTGGTAATGTGAAGGAACTGCCGATCATCGTAAAAGCAGATGTACAGGGTTCCGTAGAGGCAGTAAAACAGAGTCTTGTAAAACTGTCCAACGAGGAAGTTGTGGTCAAAGTCATCCATGGCGGCGTTGGTGCGATCAACGAGTCCGATGTATCCCTGGCATCCGCTTCCAACGCGATCATCATCGGATTTAACGTACGTCCGGATGCTACCGCGAAGTCCATTGCAGACCGCGAGAAGGTAGACCTGCGTCTGTACCGCGTCATCTACCAGGCAATCGAGGATGTCGAGGCCGCTATGAAGGGTATGCTTGATCCGGTATACGAGGAGCAGGTCATCGGTCACGCAGTTGTCCGCCAGACCTTCAAGGCATCCGGCGTTGGTACCATTGCAGGTGCTTATGTCATGGATGGTAAGTTCCAGAGAGGATGCTCCTGCCGCATTACCCGTGACGGCGAGCAGATCTTCGACGGTGCGCTTGCTTCCTTAAAGCGTTTCAAGGATGATGTCAAGGAAGTTGCAACCGGTTACGAGTGCGGTCTTGTATTCGAGAAGTTCAACGATATCAAGGAAGACGATATGGTAGAAGCTTACATGATGGTAGAGGTACCGCGCTAGGATTTTAGGATTTGAAAATTTCGTGGCTGTAGTGATATGTCAGGCAGTCATGGATCCCCGAAACTTAAGGAAGGAAGCACTGGCAGTTTTGCCCGGTGCTTCCTTTAAGAGTATTTAGAGAGGAAGAAAAATAATGCGTAAAAACAGCATCAAAAATACAAGAATCAACATGGAAGTGCAGAGAGAACTCAGTGAGATCATCCGCACCGAGATCAAAGATCCGCGTGTAAATGGTGCCATGACTTCTGTTGTGGCAGTAGAGGTTACGCCGGATTTAAAATATTGCAAGGCGTACATCAGCGTACTTGGCGACGAGGAGCGCGCGAAGGATGCCCTGACTGGCTTAAAGAGTGCGGTCGGCTACATCCGCAGAGAGCTGGCACACCGTGTCAACTTAAGAAATACCCCGGAGATCACTTTTGTTCTGGACCAGTCCATCGAGTATGGCGTGAACATGTCCAGACTGATCGACGAGGTCACCAAAGATTTAAAAGACTGAAAGGGGAGACAGTAAATGCAGGAACGCAAACTGATGGAAATGGTGGAAGCCGCAGGCACGATCGCCATTGTCGGTCATGTGAGACCGGACGGAGACTGTGTGGGCTCCTGCCTTGCTGTGTGCAACTATATTACAGAGCAGTATCCGGAAAAAACGGTGGATGTTTATCTGGAGACGCCTCCGGCGAAATTCTCTTATTTAAAACAGTTCGAGCGGATCAGTTCCGATTCCAATACCGGGAAACAGTATGAGCTTTGCATCTGCTTAGACAGCGGAGACCGGGAACGTCTCGGAAACAATGTGGTGTATCTGGATACCGCAAAGACCAGCATCTGCCTGGATCACCATATCACCAACAAAGGCTATGCGGCAAAGAACTTTGTAAATGCCAATGCCAGTGCCACCTGCGAATTTTTGTATGATTTTCTGGATGAAGAAAAGATCAGCAAAGAAGTGGCAGAGTGTATCTATACCGGCATCATCCACGATACCAACGTGTTTAAAAACAGCAATACCACCGCAAAGACCATGGAAGTAGCCGGAGCGATGATGGAAAAAGGCATTAACTTCTCCCAGATCATCGACGGCAGCTTTTATAAAAAGACCTATGTGCAGAACCAGATCATGGGACGCGCTGTGCTGGAGAGTGTACTGTTTTTGGACGGCAAATGTATTTTCAGTGTTGTGCGCAAGCAGGACATGGACTTCTACGGCGTGGAAGCATCGGACCTGGATGGCATTGTGGACCAGCTTCGTGTAACGGACGGTGTGGAAGTGGCAATCTTCCTTCATGAGACGGAGAACCATGTATACAAGGTAAGCATGCGTTCCAACAATTTCGTGAACGTCAGCAAGGTGGCTTCCTTCTTTGGAGGCGGCGGACATGTCCGCGCAGCTGGCTGCACCATGAGCGGAAGCGTGCACGATGTCATCAACAATCTTTCCGCACGGATTGAGAAGCAGATAAAGGAGCATGACGCCTAGTGGACGGAATCATCAATGTATACAAGGAAAAAGGCTTTACCTCCCACGATGTGGTAGCGAAGCTTCGCGGCATCCTGCGCATGAAAAAGATTGGGCACACTGGTACTTTGGACCCGGCAGCGGAAGGGGTACTTCCGGTCTGTTTAGGCAAGGGCACCAGACTTTGCGATATGCTGACCGATAAGACCAAGACCTACCGCGCTGTGCTGCTTCTGGGACAGGAGACCGATACCCAGGACACCACAGGAACCGTTCTGGCAGAGTATCCGGTCGAGGTAACTGAAGAAGCCGTGCGGGAGGCGATCCTTAGCTTTCTCGGTGACTATATGCAGATCCCGCCGATGTACTCTGCCTTAAAGGTCAACGGAAAAAAACTTTACGAGCTGGCTCGTCAGGGCAAAGAAGTAGAGCGTCAGCCAAGACCGGTACAGATTCTGGATATCCAGATCGAGCAGGTGGATCTGCCGCGTGTGACATTTTCCGTGACCTGTTCCAAAGGAACCTACATCCGTACCCTGTGCTATGACATTGGAAGAAAACTGGGCTGTGGCGGCTGCATGGAATCTTTGCTCCGCACCCGCGTGGACCGCTTTAGGCTGGAAGATAGCCTGACCCTGTCCCAGATTGAGAAACTTCGGGATGAAGGACGCGTAGAAGAATACGTGGTTCCGGTAGAAGGTGTATTCCTGGGACTTCCGGCGCTGGTGACAAAAGCAGGAGAAGGGGACAAGCTGGTACATAATGGGAATCCGTTTACGGAGGAGGTAGCAGAAGTGGAAAATGAGGCAGGGCAGAAACAGACGGAACTGCTCTCTGCTTCCCAAAACCGGACTGCATTGCCGAAAACAGAAGCTGCTCTGCCAGAAAACGAAGTGGTGCAGAACAGTATGGCCGCAGAATTATCTGGAAGATCTGAAAACGAACGTGATTTGGCTTCATCTATTGCAGACCGCTTTGACGGCGTCCGCGTCTATGACAGCGAGCACCATTTTATCGGCATCTACCGTTACAGCGAAGAAAAACGGCGTTATCAGCCACAGAAAATATTTCTTGGGGGAAACTAGTTATGAAGGTAATTACCGGGACCAGGGAGTTTTGTATCGAGGAACCAACCGTGGTAACCATTGGAAAATTTGACGGGCGGCATCAGGGACACCAGAAGCTGTTAAAAGAGATGCTGCGCTTAAAAGCAAGCCGCGGATGGAAAACAGCAGTTTTTACCTTTGACATGGCACCGCTTGGTGTTGTGGAAGGAAAGCGGGCGACGGTTATTACCACCAACGAGGAACGCCGCAACAACATGCAGGCCATGGGTATGGACTATCTGGTGGAGTATCCCTTTAACCGGGAAGTGGCAGCCATGTCACCGGAACGCTTTGTCACGGATGTGCTGGTTGGACAGATGCACGCAAAGGCAGTGGTTGCCGGACCAGACTGCAGTTTTGGCTATAAAGGAGCCGGAAACGCGGAGCTCCTTCGCAAGATGGGACCAGAATACGGGTTTGAGACGATCATCATCGAGAAAAAGCAGGACGAGCACCGTGACATCAGCAGTACCTATGTCCGGGAAGAACTGGACCGCGGCAACATCGAAAAAGCCAATGAGCTTTTGGGCGAGCCCTATGCGATCCACGGAACCGTGGTACATGGTAACCATATCGGCGGCGATGTCCTGGGATTTCCGACCGCAAACATCCTTCCGCCGCCAGAGAAGCATCTGCCGCCGTTTGGCGTGTATGTTTCCCGCGTGCTGATCGATGGAACGTTTTATGGCGGAGTCAGCAACATCGGCAGAAAACCTACGATCCAGGGCGAAAATCCGGTCGGGGTGGAAACCTATGTCATGGGACTGGATGAAAATCTGTACGGAAAAAAGATTCAGGTCCAGCTTTTGAGTTTTGAGCGGCCGGAGCAGAAGTTTGATTCTCTGGAGGCACTCAAAGAACGGATCGGGAAAGATAAAGAGTATGCAGCTGCGTATGTGGCTGCGCATCCGGAACTGTTTGGAATAAAAGCATAATAGAGCGAAAAAGGAGGCATCCCTGTTTTGGGAATGCCTCCTTTTTCGTAAGGTAATGGTCAATCAAAAATTAATGATACAGCCGGTTGTTTTCGTAAATTGGCTCAGAAGTGAGGTTCAGACCCAGCTTCTTGAAGGTATTGGTATCAACAGAGGAAAGCATAACAGAGGTGTGAAGCTCGCATCCTCTTAATTTCGGAAGCTGCTCTAACGCAAGTTTTGCGTTCGGATCGGTTGCAGCGCACATGGAGAGGGCGATCAGCACCTCGTCGGTGTGCAGGCGCGGGTTTTTGCTTCCAAGGTATCCGGTCTTTAATCCCTGGATCGGCTCAATGAAGGTCGGGGAGATTAAGTGGATATCGTCGGAAATGCCGCCAAGCTCTTTGACTGCGTTTAACAGGACTGCTGCGGATGCTCCAAGCAGGGCAGTGGTTTTTCCGGTTACGATCTTTCCGTCCGGAAGTTCCATGGCTGCAGTCGGTGCGTTGGTCTCTTTGGCGAGGTTCACAGCAACCGGAACAACACTTCTCATGTCGGTCGTGATCTTGGCCTGCTTCATAAGAAGCTCGATCTTGTAAACCTCATCCTTGCTGCCCTTGTCTTTTGCCACACGGTTTAACGCCTGGTAGTAACGGCGGATGATCTCCTGACGGGATGCTTCCTGGCACGCTTCGTCATCGATGATGCAGTTTCCGGCCATGTTGACGCCCATGTCGGTCGGGGATTTGTACGGGCAATAGCCGTAGATGCCCTCGAACATGGCAGCCAGAACCGGGTAGATCTCGACGTCACGGTTGTAGTTCACGGTAGTCACGCCGTAAGCCTCTAAGTGGAACGGGTCGATCATGTTGACATCGTTTAAGTCAGCGGTAGCGGCCTCATATGCTAGGTTGACCGGATGCTTTAACGGGATGTTCCAGATCGGGAAGGTCTCGAATTTTGCGTAGCCAGCCTTGATGCCGCGCTTGTTCTCATGGTAGAGCTGGGAGAGGCAGGTAGCCATTTTTCCGCTTCCAGGTCCCGGTGCGGTGATGATGACAAGCGGCTTGGTGGTTTCGATATAGTCGTTCTTTCCATAGCCCTCGTCGCTTACGATGTGGGCGATGTTGTTCGGGTATCCGTCGATCGGATAATGACGGTATACTTTGATGCCAAGATGCTCAAGCTTTGTCTTAAAGACATCTGCGGAAGGCTGTCCGGTGTAGCGGGTGATAACAACACTGCCGACATACAGACCCTTGTCGCGGTATTCCTGGATCAGACGGAGAACATCTGCATCGTAGGTGATGCCAAGGTCGTGGCGAATCTTGTTTTTCTCAATATCTGCGGCATTGATCGCGATGACGATCTCGGCCTGGTCCGCTAACTGCAGAAGCATTTTCAGCTTACTGTCCGGCGCAAAGCCCGGCAGGACGCGGGAAGCATGGTAGTCGTCAAACAGCTTGCCGCCAAACTCCAGATATAACTTGTCTCCGAACTGGCTGATCCGCTCGCGGATGTGTTCGGACTGCATCTTTAAGTACTTTTGATTGTCAAATCCAATTTTCATAGTAATAATACCCCTTTCCATGCGAGCTATTGTATCACATAAAATTCAGTTTTGCACCTGGATTTGTCAAAAAAATAGAATGTGTGATATAATCGGCTTATACTGTGGGTTTACGTTACTGTACGCGATAGAAATTTCCTGAATCAGTGGGCGCGCCGCTGGCGTCGCACTCATATCCAATGAAAATGAAAATTCCGTACAGAATTAGAATGCAGGAGAGGAATTAAGCGCATGAAAGGAAAACGAAGATGGCTTCTGGCCGGTCTGTTACTGTTTGTGTTTGCAATCACGGGATGCAGTTTTCTCCACAATGCTGAGAAAATTGCCACGGCACCTGATCCGATCGTGGTGGGGAACGATGCGCAGGATCAGACGGAAGCGGATACAGCAGCAGACAGAGCAGGGCAGAATGCAGAAGCCGAAGAACAAAAATTAATATCAGAAATTGAAATTGAATCCAGACCGCACCGGGATGCTATAAAGGCAAAGGGCATTTATATTTCCGCTTATGTGGCAGGAACTCCGGCCATGGTGGATAACCTCCTTCAGGAATTTGACAAGACCGAGGCCAACGCGCTGGTCATTGACTTTAAAGATGACTTTGGCCGTGTGGTGTGTGAGACGGAGTCTCCGCTCATAAACCAGCTTGGTTCGACGAAAGTTTATATTGAAGATATGGCTGGTCTGATGCAGAAACTGAAGGAACACCATATTTATACCATTGCGCGGATCCCGGCTTTCCGTGATGCGTGGCTTTCGGAGGCACAGCCAGACTGGTGCGTAAAAAAGTCCGATGGAAGCGTGTTTAAAGACCGTGATGATCATGCCTGGGTTAATCCTTACAAACAGGAAGCCTGGGATTATCTGACGGAGATTGCCCTGGAAGCGAAAAAACTGGGATTTGATGAGATCCAGTTCGATTATGTGCGTTTCTGTACGGAAAAAGGCATGCAGGACGCAGTCTTTGATGAGGAAGATACGAAGGGGCGCAGCCGGACAGATATCATTCTGGAGTTTATGGAATACGAGTACGAGAAGCTGAGCGCTGAGGGGCTGTTTGTGTCGGCAGATGTGTTTGGCGCGATCATCAACAGTGATGTCAATGCAGACTCCGTGGGACAGATTTACGGAGAGATGGCGAAACATCTGGACTATATCAGCCCCATGATCTATCCGTCGCATTATTCGGATGGAAACTATGGAATCGATCATCCGGATATGCGTCCGTACGATACCATCTGTGCGGCACTGACAGAGTCCAGAAAGGAATTGTACTTTGCCGGACTAAATGGAGACCATGTGGCAGAGGTCCGTCCGTGGCTTCAGGATTTTACGGCGAGCTGGCTGAAAAACCATATTCCGTACGGCGGGGAACAGGTGCGTGACCAGATCCGGGCAGTCTATGACTGCGGCTACAATGAGTGGCTTTTGTGGGATGCAGCATGCACTTACAACTGGGATGGACTCTTGACACCGGAAGCGGCAGAAGAGGAGCAGAAAACAATCGAAGCCTCCAGGGCTGAGCTCCCGGAAACAACCTATGCACCGGAAGAGACCGGACACGATGCCCTGACGGTGCCGACCGGGGCTGGTGTGCAAAGTGGAGAGGAAGCACAAGGTAGAAATCCTGCTTCGGATGGAAAAACCAGTGCAGCTGGGGGTGCTTCTTCTGGCAAAAAAGGAGAAAAGCTGGCTATCGGGGATTTCCCGGCGGCCCAGGCGCTTTCGGAAGCGTTGGAAACCGCAGAGGAGCCGGGAACTCCGCCGGAGACCGGCACGACACTTCCGCCGACCGTGTAACGGAAAAATGACAAAGGTTCACAGAATGTGATTTTCCAGACTAAAAAGTAAACAGATAGAAAATTCAGAAAAGTGAATGTGGAAAATAGTTGCCGGATGTAGGAATAACAAAAACAGAAGACAAAAAACAAAAGGCAGAAAAAAGAAGACAGAAAAAACAGGCAGGAATGAACGATGACAGAGCGAATTGTAAGACCGGGCGAATTTTACCGGCATTTTAAAAATAAACTGTACCAGATCGTGGCAGTGGCAAAACACTCAGAAACCGGTGAGCGCATGGTGGTTTACCAGGCGCTTTACGGGGACTTTGGGGTGTATGTGCGTCCCTACGACATGTTTACCAGTGAAGTGGATCATGAAAAGTACCCGCAAGTAAGCCAGAAGTGGCGGTTTGAGCGGGTAGAATTTGGTGTGCCGGAGAAACAAAACGCAGAAGCGTGCGAAACAGAGCAGAGTTTTGGAACCTGCGCGGAGCAGCGGGCGGCTCAGGCTTTCGGACAGAAATCCGCCGGATGGAATGCAGTGTTGCCAGAAACGCAGAAAAATACAGTGATGTCGGAAACAGATCAGAAAATTACGCAGCACTATGCTGACCGCACCCCGGATCCGGTATTCCTCCAGTTTCTGGATACGGAAGATTTTGACCTTCGCATGGAATGCTTAAAGCAGCTGGAAAACCGCATTACTCAGCAGGAATTAGACAGCATGTATCTGGTTCTGGATATGAAACCGGAGCGGGGATCCCTGCAGGAGCAGCTTTACGCGGTACGCCGCTTCCTCACCATGCAGAAGCGCTATGACGGCAGCAGACTGCGCTAAAATTTTTCGCAGGCACTGTTGACGTTTCAGCAGTCCCATGAAAATTTTGGCAGACAGTGCACGAGGAAGGACAGATAGAAAACCATGTTATTTGATATCGAAGAAGAATTGAAAAAGCTTCCGTCCCAGCCGGGTGTTTACATCATGCACGATGCGAAGGATGAGATCATCTATGTGGGTAAGGCCATCAGCTTAAAGAACCGGGTGCGCCAGTATTTCCAGAGCAGCCGGGGAAAAACGGCGAAGATCCAGCAGATGGTATCCCGCATTGCCCGGTTTGAATACATTGTGACGGATTCAGAGTTAGAGGCTCTGGTGCTGGAATGCAACCTGATCAAGGAGCATCAGCCCCGCTACAATACGATGCTAAAGGATGATAAGGCATATCCATACATCCGTGTGACGGTGGGGGAAGATTTTCCGCGGGTGCAGTTTGCGCGGACCATGAAAAAGGACAAGAGCCGGTACTTTGGCCCTTATACCAGTGCCGGAGCGGTAAAAGATACGATCGATCTGATCCACAAGCTTTATAAGGTGCGTACCTGCAATCGTTTTTTGCCGCGTGACATCGGCAAAGACCGACCCTGCTTAAATTATCACATCAAACAGTGCGATGCACCGTGCCAGGGGTATATCAGCAAAGAGGCGTATGCAGAGCATATCCGGCAGGTTCTGGAATTCTTAAATGGACATTATGACAATCTCTTAAAGCAGCTGGAACATCAGATGATGGATGCGGCTGAAAAGATGGAATACGAAAAGGCAGCAGAATACCGGGATCTCTTAGCCAGTGTCAAAAAGGTGGCACAGAAGCAGAAGATTACCAGCAGCAGTATGGAGGACCGGGACATCATCGCGCTGGCGATGAACGACACCGACGCAGTGGTTCAGGTATTCTTTGTGCGGGAAGGCAAGCTGATTGGCCGGGAACATTTTGGCATCCGCATCGGAGCGGAAAAGGAAAGCCGGCAGATTCTGACCAGCTTTGTGAAGCAGTTTTATGCCGGAACCCCGTTTTTACCGAAAGAACTCTGGGTGCAGCAGGAACTGGAAGACACGGAGGTGATCGAGCAGTGGCTCAGCACCAGAAAAGGACAGAAGGTTCACATTGTGGTGCCGAAGAAGGGAGAGAAGGAACGGTTGGTCGAACTGGCCCGGAAAAATGCTTCCATGGTACTGCGGCAGGATTTTGAGCGGAATCAGCGGGAGGAGATGCGCACCACGGGAGCCATGAACGAGGTGGCTTCCTGGCTTGGCCTTTCCGGTGTGCGCCGGATGGAGGCATTCGATATTTCCAATATTTCCGGCTACGAATCGGTTGGTTCCATGGTTGTGTATGAGGACGGCAAGCCAAAACGAAGCGATTACCGCAAATTCCGCATTAAAACCGTCATCGGGCCAAACGATTACGCTTCCATGCGGGAGGTGCTGATGCGGCGCTTTACCCATGGACTTGAGGAATTATCCCAGTTAAAGAAACGCGGCGTGGAGAAACAGTTCGGAAGCTTTACCCGTTTCCCGGACCTTCTGATGATGGATGGCGGCCGGGGCCAGGTCAATATTGCGGAAGAAGTGCTTGCGGAACTCGGACTTTCCATTCCAGTCTGCGGCATGGTAAAGGACGACAACCACCGCACCCGCGGACTCTATTACCAGAATGTGGAGATTCCGATTGACCGTCATTCGGAAGGATTCCGGCTCATCACCCGTATCCAGGATGAGGCACACCGCTTTGCCATTGAGTATCACCGCAGTCTGCGCAGCAAGAGTCAGGTGCGTTCGATCCTGGATGATATTCCGGGAATCGGCGATACCAGGCGTAAGGCACTGATGAAGCATTTCCAGTCTATTGAGGCGGTCCAGGCTGCCAGTGAGGAAGAACTCGCCCAGGTGCCCGGCATGAACCGGGCTGCGGCAGAGAGTGTTTACCGTTTCTTCCGGAAAAAGAAGGAGGATGTGCCGGTAGAGGTTCTAGAGGAGACTGGCAATACGTGACCGGTAATGACAAGTTACGGAAAATATGGTATGATAAAGCTATTCTGAAAAAGAAGAAAAACAGTGATAGACTGTGCCTGTTCGTCTGCGTGCGGACAGAAATACTAAGATAAAGGAGCGGGGCAATATGTACGGTGTAACGATTACAGAATTAATTGAAAAAATGAAAATGAGAAACGTACTTCCGGAGATTGATACAGACAAGGTGGTTTTAAGCCATCCAGATGTGAACCGTCCGGCACTGCAGCTGACCGGCTTTTTTGATCATTTTGACCGGGAACGTGTCCAGATCATCGGGTATGTGGAGCAGGCCTATATCAATACCCTGCCAAGAGAAGTAAGGGTAGAGCGATACGATAAACTTCTTTCCAGTGAAATTCCGTGTGTCGTCTACAGCCGTGGACAGGAACCGGACGAAGACATGCAGGATCTCTGCCTGCATTATCAGGTGCCGCTTATGGTATCGGATAAGAGTACTTCCGATCTTATGGCAGAAGTAATCCGCTGGCTGAAAGTAAAGCTGGCTCCGTGCATCAGTATTCACGGTGTTCTGGTCGATGTATTCGGCGAAGGCGTCCTGATCATGGGCGAAAGCGGCATCGGCAAGAGCGAGGCAGCGCTGGAACTGATCAAGCGCGGACACCGTCTGGTATCCGACGATGTGGTTGAGATCCGGAAAGTCAGCGATGCGACTCTGGTCGGCAGTGCACCGGATATCACCAAGCATTTCATTGAACTGCGCGGTATCGGAATCATCGATGTAAAATCCCTGTATGGTGTTGAAAGTGTTAAAGATACCCAGAACATTGATATGGTCATCAAGCTGGAAGACTGGGATAAAGATAAAGAATACGACCGGCTGGGACTGGAAGACCGTTATACCGAGTTTCTGGGCAATCAGGTGGTATGCCACAATATTCCGATCCGTCCGGGCAGAAATCTGGCGATCATCGTGGAGTCTGCTGCGGTTAACTACCGTCAGAAGAAGATGGGCTACAATGCAGCTCAGGAGCTTTACAACCGGGTGCAGGCAAATCTTGGCAACAAGTAAAAATAAAGATATATCATTCTGGGCTGCCGGAGACGCTTGCGAAAACAGCAGCCCTTGCGAGCATGAAACAGCAATCAAAAAATAAAGGCAGAAGGAACAACATGAAACAGGCAGCAGAAAGATTGAAACAGGCAGTAACGGCGGGAACATGTTTAACGAATGAGCCTATGAGCCGTCATACAACCTTCCGCACCGGAGGTCCGGCAGATATTTACATCGAACCGGCCAGTGCAGAAGAATTAAAACAGGTGCTTGCCATCTGTAAGGAAGAAAAGCTATCGTATTCCATTCTCGGAAACGGCAGCAACCTGCTGGTGGGCGATCTGGGCTACCGCGGGGTGCTGGTTTCCTTTGGAAAGCCATTTGGGCAGGTCACGGTGGAAGAAAATTTTGTGCGGGCAGGTGCCGGCGCACTGCTTTCTTATGTGGCAAAGCAGGCGTTGTCAGCTTCGCTAACCGGTTTTGAGTTTGCAGCCGGGATTCCGGGAACCATTGGCGGTGCCGTAGTTATGAATGCAGGTGCCTACGGTGGGGAACTGTGCCAGGTATTGAAAGAGGTGACCGTGCTGACGCCGGAAGGAGACGTTGTAACGCTTCCGGCAGAAAAACTGGAGCTCGGGTACCGCACCAGCTGCATCCAGAAAAAGGGTTACATTGTGCTGGAGGCAGTGCTCATGCTGCAGCCGGGAGATCCCGATGAGATCCGTGCCGTCATGGATGATCTGGCAGCGAAACGCCGGGAAAAACAGCCATTGGAATATCCAAGTGCGGGAAGTACTTTTAAGCGCCCGGAAGGCTATTTTGCAGGAAAACTGATCCAGGATGCCGGCCTTCGCGGATTTACGGTGGGTGGTGCCCAGGTATCGGAAAAGCACTGCGGTTTTGTCATTAACCGGGATCATGCCACATCTGCGGATATTCTTTCTCTTTGCAGACAGGTGCAGGAGAAGGTAAAAGAGCAGTTCGGGGTGGAACTGGAGCTGGAAGTGAAATTGCTTGGAGAATTTTAAGGGAGAGTACAGATGAGACTGGTAATCGTGACGGGAATGTCGGGAGCCGGGAAAACATCGGCTTTAAAAATGCTGGAGGATCTGGGATTCTACTGTGTAGATAATCTGCCGATCCCCCTGATGGAAGCGTTCGTGGAGCTTGTCATGCAAAAACCGGCGGCTCACGAGATGGTGGCGCTTGGTATTGATATCCGCAGCGGCGAAGAACTGCCGCAGCTGGAACAGGTTCTGGAAAACTGGAAACAGCAGCAGGTCCCGTATGAGATCCTGTTTCTGGACAGCAGTGATGCAACCCTGGTGAAGCGCTATAAAGAAACCAGAAGATCCCATCCGCTTGCGGGAAAGGGACGGGTAGACAGCGGAATCCGTCTGGAACGGGAAAAACTGGATTTTATAAAGCGCCAGGCGGATGTGATTTTAGATACCAGCAGTCTTTTGACCAGGGAGCTGCGCAAGGAACTGGAAAAAATATTTGTGCAGGATCGCAGATACCAGAATCTGTTTATCACGGTCTTGTCATTTGGATTTAAATATGGAATCCCAAGTGATGCGGACCTGGTATTCGATGTGCGCTTCCTTCCAAATCCGTATTATGTGGAGGCGCTGCGCAGCCATACCGGTCAGGAGGCAGAGGTACAGGCCTACGTGCGTCAGGGCGGCACGGCAGACCGATTCCTCTCCATGCTCTATGAAATGCTGGATTTCTTAATTCCGAATTACGTGCAGGAAGGCAAAAACCAGCTGGTCATTGCCATTGGCTGTACTGGAGGAAAGCACCGGTCGGTTACGGTTGCCAATGCCCTGTACCAGCATTTGAGCGGATTTGAGGAATACGGGCTGAAGATCGAACACCGGGACATCGAAAAGTAGCAATACCGGAGTACAAAGCAAACGATAGGAGCAGAACATGTCATTTTCTTCAAAGGTGAAGGAAGAACTTTCCCGTCAGCTGTCACCGGCAAGGCATTGTCAGATTGCGGAGATCGCGGCGATCTTAAGCCTTTGCGGCCGCATTCAGATCTCAGAAAACAACCGCTACCGGGTCAAAATCCATACGGAAAATGTGGCAGTTGCAAGAAAGTACTTTACATTATTGAAAAAAACATTTAATATAAGAATTGATGTCTCCATACGGCAGAGCATCGGAAACCACAAAAACAGGACCTGTACCGTAGCGGTTACCCATCATGAGGATGCCATGCGGGTACTTCAGGCAGTGAAACTGATCGACCCATACGGGGAGATTGAGGAAAATCTGTCACTGGCCCAGAATGTGGTACTGATGCAGAACTGCTGCAAGCGCGCGTTTATCCGAGGAGCGTTTCTGGCAGCAGGTTCTATCAGCGATCCGGAAAAATTCTATCATTTTGAGATTGCCTGTGCGACCGAAGCAAAGGCAAAGCAGATCCAGGGACTCATCCTTTCTATGGGAATCGAAGCCCGGATCGTACTGCGGAAAAAATATTTCGTGGTATACATCAAAGAGGGAAGTCAGATCGTTGATCTCTTAAATATTATGGAAGCACCGGTTGCGCTTATGGAGCTGGAGAACATCCGTATTCTCAAGGAGATGCGCGGAAGTGTGAACCGGCAGGTAAACTGTGAGACAGCCAATATCAACAAAACGGTATCGGCGGCAGTCAAACAGATGGAAGATATCATCTACATCAGGGATACGGCGGGGTTTGACAGTCTGCCGGAAAACTTAAGGGAAATCGCAGAGTTAAGGCTGACCAGACCGGAGGCCACGTTAAAAGAGCTGGGAGAGGCTCTGGATCCGCCGGTCGGGAAATCAGGTGTGAACCATCGTCTCAGAAAACTGGGAAATATGGCAGAAGTTCTAAGACAGGAACGGCCAGACACAGGGGCATAACAAGCAGTTTTGATTGTGCCCGAAAACGAGGAGGATAATTATGTTAAAGAAAACGATCACCATTGGACTTTCATCCGGACTTGAGGCAAGACCAGTTGCAATGCTGGTACAGATCGCAAGCCAGTTTGACAGTCAGATCTATGTAGAGAACAATAATGCCCGTGTAAACGCAAAGAGCATTATGGGTATGATGACCCTTGGCATGGGTGCTGGTGAGGAGATTACCGTTTCTGCGGACGGAGAAGATGAAAAAGAAGCACTCGACAACATTGAAAAGTACTTAAAGGGAGAGAAATAAGATCAAAGCGGTCATTCCCCCAAAGAGATAATGGATACAACAAATGCTGAAATGGCAGGGCGGAAATGGAATCATTTCCGCCCTGTTTTTCGGTAAGAGTCTGAAGGTAAAAAGGAGAAAAACGTGGCATTTACACATTTACACGTCCATACAGAATACAGTCTTCTGGATGGATCCTGTAAGATCAAAGAACTGGCGGCGCGGGCAAAAGAACTGGGCATGGACAGCATGGCGATCACAGACCATGGTGTCATGTATGGTGTCATTGATTTTTACCGTGCGGCAAGAGAAGTTGGAATTAAGCCGATCATTGGCTGTGAGGTTTATGTGGCACCGGGATCCCGATTTGACCGGGAAAATACAAATGGGGAGGATCGTTATTACCATCTGGTCCTTCTGGCGGAGAACGATACCGGATACCATAACCTGATGAAAATTGTCTCCAAAGGATTTGTAGACGGTTTCTATTATAAACCACGTGTGGATTATGAAGTACTGGAAACGTATCACGAAGGTGTGATTGCCTTAAGCGCCTGTCTCGCAGGCGAGGTACAGCGTTATCTGGCCCGCGGCATGTACGAGGAAGCCTGCCGCTCTGCCAGACATTATGAGGAGATTTTCGGAAAGGAAAATTTCTTCCTGGAACTGCAGGATCACGGCATCCCCACACAGAAAACGGTGAATCAGGGGCTTATGCGCATGAGCCGCGAACTGTCCATGGATCTGGTAGCAACCAACGATATCCACTATATCCTGGCAGAAGATGCGGCAGCGCACGATATCCTTTTGTGTATCCAGACCGGAAAAAAGGTATCCGATGAAAACCGCATGCGCTATGAAGGCGGTCAGTATTATGTGAAATCGGAAGAGGAAATGCGGGCACTGTTTCCTTATGCACAGGAAGCCATCGACAATACCCATAAGATTGCCGAGCGCTGTAACGTGGAGATTGAATTTGGTGTGACAAAACTGCCGAAGTATGAAGTGCCGGAGGGCTATGATTCCTGGAGTTACTTGAATAAGCTGTGCCAGGATGGTATGGCAAAGCGTTATCCGGACGACGACGGAACCCTGCAGGAACGGCTTGCCTATGAGCTTGGAGTCATCCACAATATGGGTTACGTTGATTATTTCCTGATCGTCTGGGACTTCATTCATTTTGCGCGGTCGCATGATATCATGGTAGGACCCGGACGAGGGTCTGCGGCGGGCAGTATTGTTTCCTATTGTCTGGAGATCACAAACATCGATCCGGTGCGCTATGACCTGCTCTTTGAGCGTTTCCTGAATCCGGAGCGTGTGTCCATGCCGGATATCGATATTGACTTTTGTTTCGAACGGCGTCAGGAAGTCATTGACTATGTTGTGGAAAAATACGGAAAAGACCAGGTAGTGCAGATCGTTACCTTTGGTACCCTGGCGGCAAAGGGTGTCGTGCGGGATGTGGGACGTGTCCTAGATCTTCCATATGCGCGCTGTGATGCCATTGCGAAGATGATTCCGGGCGACCTTGGCATGACACTTGACAAGGCGTTAAAACAGAGCCCGGATCTGCGGGAAGCATACCAGAATGATGATGAGGTACACCATCTCATTGACATGGCAAAGCGTCTGGAGGGACTTCCGAGACATACTTCCATGCATGCGGCCGGTGTTGTGATCGGTCAGCGTGCGATGGACGAATTTGTACCGCTTTCCCGTGCGTCCGACGGAACCATCACCACGCAGTTTACGATGACGACCCTGGAAGAACTTGGGCTGTTGAAAATGGATTTCCTGGGTCTTCGTACCCTGACTGTCATTCAGAATGCGGTCCGCCAGGCGGAGGAAAACTATGGCGTCCATCTGGAGATGGAAAAGATCGATTACAACGATAAACAGGTCCTGGCTTCCATTGGCACCGGAAAGTGCGATGGCATTTTCCAGCTGGAAAGTTCCGGGATGAAGAGTTTCATGAAGGAACTGCGTCCGGAGAACCTGGAAGATATCATCGCAGGAATTTCCCTGTACCGCCCGGGTCCTATGGACTTTATTCCGCGTTATTTAAAAGGAAAGAACGACAAAGATTCCATCACGTACGATTGTCCGCAGCTGGAGCATATTCTGGGACCGACGTACGGCTGTATCGTTTACCAGGAGCAGGTTATGCAGATCGTCCGGGACCTGGCTGGCTATACCATGGGCCGAAGTGACCTGGTGCGCCGTGCCATGTCCAAAAAGAAGACTGCAGTCATGGAAAAGGAGCGTCAGAACTTTGTTTACGGCAATCCGGAGGAAAATGTAAAGGGGTGTATCGCAAACGGCATCGATGAGAAGACAGCGAACCACATTTACGATGAGATGATCGACTTCGCCAAGTACGCCTTTAACAAGTCGCACGCTGCCTGCTATGCGGTGGTGGCATACCAGACAGCCTATCTGAAATATTACTATCCGAAGGAGTTTTTTGCGGCGCTGATGACCTCGGTCATGGATAATGTCACGAAGGTTTCCGAGTACATCCTGACCTGCCGTCAGCTGGGAATCCGCATTCTGCCGCCGGACATCAATGAGGGACAGAGCGGTTTCTCTGTTTCCGGAGATGCCATCCGCTATGGTCTGTCGGCCATCAAGAGCATTGGACGCAACGTGGTGGATGAGATCATAAAAGAACGCAAAAACAACGGACTGTTCACCTCCATCGATGATTTTGTGGAGCGCATGGGCGGACGCGAGGTAAACAAGAGAACCCTGGAGAACTTTATCAAATCCGGAGCTATGGATTCGCTTCCTGGAAACCGCAGGCAGAAAACCATGATCGCACCGGAACTTCTTGACCAGAAAACCAAAGACCGTAAAAACGTGCTGGAAGGACAGCTGAGTCTCTTCGATTTTGCGGCAGAAGAAGAAAAACAGCAGTATCAGATCACCATGCCGGATGTGCCGGAGTTTCCGAAAGAAGAACTTCTTGCATCTGAGAAGGAAATCCTCGGCATTTACATCAGCGGTCATCCGATGGATGAATATCTGGAAACCTGGAAAAATAGTATTACAGCGAAGACAACCGATTTTATGGTCGATGAAGAGAGTGGAAGAGCTGTGGTGGAAGACGGAGTCCGCGTCACGATTGGCGGCATGATCACCGCAAAGACGGTGAAGCTGACCAAGAATGGTCAGCAGATGGCATTTGTGACACTCGAGGACATGGTCGGTTCTGTGGAGGTGATCGTGTTCCCGCGTGATTACGAGAGTAAGCGGAACCTTCTGAATGAAGACGCGAAGGTCTTCATCAGCGGCAGAACTTCCATTGGAGATGATCCGGTGGGACGGCTGATCTGCGAACAGGTGATTCCATTTGACCAGGTGCCAAAGGATCTGTGGCTGAAATTTACAGATAAGCCCCAGTATGACATGTTGTGGCCGACGATCAGCAAAGTTCTGCGCGGCTCAGATGGAAATGATACCGTGATCATTTATCTGGAAAAAGAGCGGGCGAAAAAAATCCTTCCAGCCAACTGGCATGTGGCTGCATCAGACGCCATTCTTTCGGAACTTGTGAAAAATCTTGGTGAAAAGAATATCAAAGTTGTGGAAAAGGGATTGAAAAGATAGGAAAAATGATTTAGAATACACGTTGTATGAAAAAAAGTGCATTTGAATTCGAGAGAAAATGGAATGGAGAGGTTCTGCTGTCGGGTAAAGCGTAAAAGGCGGCAGTGCTAAAACTGAAGGGTAACAGGAGGAGACAACTATGGCAAAGCAAGTAAAGACAATCGGTGTCCTGACAAGCGGAGGAGATGCTCCGGGTATGAACGCGGCCATCCGTGCGGTGGTACGTACTGCAATCAGCAAGGGCATGAAAGTAAAGGGTATCATGCGAGGCTATGCGGGACTTTTGCAGGAAGAAATCGTCGACATGAGCAGTACCGATGTGTCCAATATCATTTTCCGTGGAGGTACCATCCTGTATACAGCAAGATGCATGGAGTTTGTAACTGCGGAAGGTCAGCAGGCTGGAGCGGAGATCTGCCGCAAGCACGGCATTGACGGAATCGTGGTCATCGGTGGCGACGGTTCTTTCCGCGGAGCAGGAAAGCTGGCAGCACTCGGAGTAAACACCATCGGTGTTCCGGGTACCATCGATCTGGACATTGCCTGCACAGACTACACCATCGGTTTCGATACTGCAGTCAACACCGCGATGGAGGCAATCGATAAGGTACGTGATACCTCGACATCCCATGAGCGCTGCAGTATCATTGAGGTTATGGGACGTAACGCAGGTTATATCGCACTGTGGTGTGGCATTGCAAACGGTGCAGAGGACATTTTGCTGCCGGAGCGTTACGATGGCAACGAGCAGGCGCTCATCGACCGCATCATCGAGAACCGCAAGCGCGGCAAAAAGCACAACATCATCATCAATGCAGAGGGCATCGGACATTCCACGTCCATGGCACGCCGCATCGAGGCAGCTACCGGTATTGAGACCCGTGCGACCATTCTGGGCCACATGCAGCGAGGCGGCACCCCGACCTGTAAGGACCGTGTTTATGCGTCTATTATGGGTGCAAGGGCAGCAGAGCTTCTGTGCGAAGGAAAGAGCAACCGCCTGGTTGCTTATAAGCATGGCGAGTTCGTGGATTTCGATATTCAGGAAGCACTCCAGATGAAGAAAGACATCTCCGAGGAGCAGTTCGAGATCGCGAAGATGCTGGCAAAATAAAAATCCGCTGCGCAGACCGTTATCCGACGAGGAATGGGAAACACCATGAATCGGTTTCAAATGGGAAATGCGCATCAGACAACAAGAATAGACAGTTCCGCCCGGCGGCATCATGCGCCGGGCGTGTTTCATGTTTACGGATATGAAATTTTTTTGACAATCTGCAGCAAAATCGTGTTCACAGACATGCATGCGCAGGGTCAGTGACTGAAACATGCGGCAGCAAAACAGATTCAGGAGGAAAACAGCAGATGACAGGACAGGACGGAAATATCGTTCTTTGTGGTTCTAACAGCTACGAAAAAAAATATTATTTTAATGAAGAATTTGACAGCCTCCCGGAGGCAGTCAAGAAACAGCTTCATGTAATGTGTGTATGGTTTACCGAGGAATGCGGCGGCATTTTAACCATGGAATTCGAGCCGGACGGTACCCTGGAGTTTAAGCATACCATTTCTGAGTACGACGGCTACTGCGACGAGATCGGAGCCGATTTAAAGATCAAGCAGTACCGCCAGGAGGGACAGGAATTTTTAAAGGCTTTGGAGCTTTACTTTAAGGTGTTTTATCTCGGGGAAGATGCAGAGGAAGTGGCGGAAAGCTATGGAATTGATACAGGTGAGGGCCCGGAAACATGAAGCTGCGCATTGGAAATGTAGAACTGGAAAACAACCTGATCCTGGCACCGATGGCCGGCGTGACCGACATGTCATTCCGCCAGCTTTGCAGAGAGCAGGGCTGCGGCCTTCTGGTGACGGAGATGGTCAGTGCAAAAGCCATTCTCTATAAGAATCGGAACACGAAAGACCTGATGGCAATCGGAGAGGGAGAGCGGCCGGTATCCATCCAGCTGTTTGGCTCCGATCCGGAGATCGTCAGCGATATTGCGCATCAGATCGAGGACGGGCCTTACGATATCATCGACTTAAACATGGGCTGCCCGGTGCCGAAGATCGTCGGAAATGGCGAAGGCTCCGCACTCATGAAAAATCCAAAGCTGGTGGAAGAACTGCTGTCTGCTCTGGTGAAAAAGGTACACAAGCCGGTTACCGTCAAGTTCCGCAAGGGCTTTGACGATGACCATGTCAATGCCGTGGAGATTGCGAAGATCGCGGAAAGCTGCGGCGTCTCTGCCGTGGCCGTACACGGAAGAACAAGGGAACAGTACTATTCCGGCAAGGCAGACTGGGACATCATCCGTCAAGTAAAAGAAGCCGTGAAGATCCCGGTCATCGGAAACGGTGATATCTTCGAGCCGCAGGATGCAAAGCGGATGTTAGACGAAACCGGCTGCGACGGCCTTATGGTCGGTCGCGGCGCAAGGGGAAACCCATGGATCTTTCACCGGATCAATCATTACCTCGAAACCGGCGAAGTGCTTCCCGCTCCGGGACCGGTGGAAGTCGGCGAGATGATCCTGCGCCACACCCGCATGCATGTCGCGCTGAAAGGCGAGTACATCGGCATGAAGGAGATGCGCAAGCACATCGCCTGGTACACAGCCGGGCTTCCGCATTCCGCAACGATCCGCCGGGAGTGCAACATGCTGGAAACCGAAGAGCAGCTGGTGGAACTGCTGGGGCGGTACGGAATGCTGGGATAACGATTTCGAGCCGAAATTGTTTTGAACCAGTGGGGCGTTCGTACCATTTTTTTCGATATGCAGCGCAACAAAAATCTGGCAAAATTCCGCGAAATCCGGCGTGATACCGTGCTTGACAAGAAAAGTGCTTTCAAGTATAATATTCAGAATGTATGACTAAAGAAAAATCCTGTTACTGCAGGCGGAAATGGAAAGAAAATCGGCTGCTGTTTGCGCGATGCGTGATCAGTAACGATGGCGAAGATACAAGACCGCGCTGACAGAACGCAGTAATGATTTGAGGGGATTTTATTTTGTTGCCAGTAGGTTACCGGCAACGTAAAAAGGAAGGAAATGAGCAACATGGCAGATGCTAAGAAACACATTTTAACCTATGCGGGTTTAAAAAAGTATGAAGATGAGTTACAGGACTTAAAGATCAACCGCAGACAGGAGATCGCCCAGAAGATCAAAGAGGCAAGAGAGCAGGGCGACTTATCCGAGAACGCTGAGTACGATGCAGCAAAAGACGAGCAGAGAGACATCGAGCTGCGTATCGAAGAGCTGGAGAAGCTGTTAAAGAACGCAGAGGTTGTAGATGAGGACGAGATCGACTTAGACAAAGTAAGCGTTGGATGCAAAGTAAAAGTATACGATGTAGACTTTGATGAGGAGATGGAATTCAAGATCGTAGGTTCCACCGAGGCAAACAGCCTTCAGAACAAGATCTCCAACGAGTCTCCAGTAGGCGCAGCCCTGATCGGCAAGAGCGTTGGTGACGTGGTAGACGTAGAGACCCAGGCTGGCGTACTTCAGTACAAGGTTCTGGAGATCCAGAGAGTATCCTAATCATACCATAGGGGCAAACGCTTTTTTGCCCAACATCATTTATTTATAGAAGAAACAAAGGAGTAAGGGAAAAGATGGCAGAGCAGCAGAACGCAAAGCAGCAGAATGCAAAAGAGCCGGATACCAACCAGCTTTTGAAAGTTCGCCGTGAGAAACTGGCAGACCTTCAGGCAGCAGGCAAGGATCCGTTCCAGATCACAAAGTACAACCAGACGCATCATTCTGTTGAAGTGAAAAAGCTTTACGATGAGCACGAAGCGAAGATCTTGGCTGGAAGAGCACCGTTCAGCGCAGAAGGAATGGACGAAGCACAGGCAAAAGAAGCATTAAATGCAGATTATAATGAAAGAAGAGCAATCATGGACGCACAGCCGATCCATGTATCCATTGCCGGACGTATGATGTTCAAACGTGTCATGGGTAAAGCTTCTTTCTGCAACATCCGCGATTTACAGGGAACCATTCAGGTATACGTGGCAAAAGATGCCATTGGTGAAGAATCCTATGCAGATTTCAAGAAATCCGATATCGGCGATATTTTCGGTGTAGAAGGCTATGCATTCCGCACCAAGACCGGTGAGATTTCCATTCACGCAGAGAAGATGACTCTGTTAAGCAAGAGCCTGCAGATCCTTCCGGAGAAATACCACGGAATCACCGATACCGATATGCGTTACCGCCAGAGATACGTAGACCTGATCATGAACGAGGACGTGAAGAATACCTTCATCAAACGTTCCCAGATCATCAAAGAGATCCGTAACTTCCTTGCAGGAAGAGACTTCATGGAAGTTGAGACCCCGACTCTGGTATCCAATGCCGGTGGTGCAGCAGCACGTCCGTTTGAGACTCATTACAATGCCCTCAACGAGGATGTCAAACTTCGTATTTCCCTGGAACTGTACTTAAAGAGACTGATCGTAGGTGGCCTTGAGAGAGTCTTCGAGATTGGTCGTGTATACCGCAACGAGGGTGTAGACACTCGTCATAATCCGGAATTCACCCTGATGGAGCTGTATCAGGCATATACTGACTATGAAGGCATGATGGAGCTGACCGAGAGCATGTTCCGTTATCTGGCTGAGAAGGTTTGCGGAAGCACCAAGTTCACCTACAACGGAACCGAGATCGATTTCGGCAAGCCATTTGCACGCCTGACCATGAACGATGCGATCAAGAAATATGCAGGCATCGACTTTGACGCAGTTGAGACCGATGAGGAAGCAAAGAGACTGGCAGACGAGCATCACATTGAATACGAGGCACGTCACACCAAGGGCGATATCATCAACCTGTTCTTCGAGGAGTACTGCGAGAAAGAACTGATCCAGCCGACCTTCATCATGGATCACCCGCTGGCAATCTCTCCGCTCACCAAGAAGAAACCGTCTGATCCGAACAAGGTAGAGCGTTTCGAGCTGTTCATCAACACCTGGGAGATGTGTAACGCGTACTCCGAGCTGAACGATCCGATCGACCAGAGAGAGCGTTTTGCACAGCAGGATGCAAATGCGGCAGCAGGCGATGACGAAGCACAGCACACTGATGAAGATTTCCTGAATGCACTGGAGATCGGTATGCCTCCGACAGGTGGTATCGGATATGGTATCGACCGTCTGGTTATGCTTCTGACCGACAGCCCGGCCATCCGTGACGTATTATTATTCCCGACCATGAAGAGCCTGGATGCAGATAAGAAAGCTTCCAAAGCAGATAACAGCACTTCTGAAGCAGCAGAGGGCGAGACCAAGTCTGCAGGTGACAACAACGGCTTCTTCACCCCGAACGAGAAAATTGACTTCTCCAACGTAACGGTAGAGCCGCTGTTCGAGGAGCACGTAGACTTCGAGACCTTCTCCAAGTCCGACTTCCGCGCAGTGAAGGTAAAAGCATGCGAAGCAGTCAAGAAATCCAAAAAGCTTCTGCAGTTCACCCTGGACGATGGAACCGGTACCGACCGCACCATCCTTTCCGGTATTCATGCATACTATGAGCCGGAAGAGCTGGTAGGCAAGACCCTCATCGCCATCACCAACCTCCCGCCGAGAGCTATGATGGGCATCGAGTCCAACGGTATGCTGCTTAGCGCAGTATGCGAGGAGAACGGCGAAGAGAAGCTGAACCTGCTGATGGTAGACAACCACATTCCGGCAGGCGCAAAGCTGTACTAAAATTAAATATAAAATGAAGTAAGAGCACTTCTTAGAGTTGATCTAAGAGGTGCTTTTTTATAGCAAAAAGAAAATGTTGCGTATGAAACAGGCGAGGTCTATTTATAGGACACCTAAGGTGCTAGAATACGAATCAGAAAGAGCAATGAAATAATCGAACGGTTTTATTGACAAGGAGGCTGATTTGTATGAAAAAGAATTTGTTTAACAAGATGTTGGTAGTGCTTTTTGCAGCAGTAGGAATTTCGCTTTTTTCTGCTGTCATTGCAATGGCAGGCGAATCCAGGTGTATTAGAAGCGGGTGCAACAACAGGCAATCAAGTGGAAGCAGCTATTGTTATCTGCATAAACCATACACGGGAAGCAGTTTAGCGCAGAAAAATTCTTCCTATAGCAGCAAAAAAATATGGGGATCAAGCACATCAGACTTTTTAAAGAATGAGCCGAATGGCTTTACAAAGAATACTAGTTTCATATAAAATATAAAAAAGATAAGGAAGAAGCGAATCTTTGGCAACAATAAAGTAAGTGAGGTGAATGTGATGCCTTTAACAAAGATAGAAGCAGATAATTTTACGGTATTTGAAAATATAGTGATACCTTTTAATAAAGGATTAAATGTGTTGGTTGGAGAAAATGGTATGGGAAAAACCCATATCATGAAATTAGCTTATGCAGCCTGTCAGGCTTCAAAGCATGATGTATCTTTTTCACAGAAAACTACAATGTTATTCCGACCGGATCAGTCAAGTATTGGTCGGTTGGTGAACAGAAATAAAAATGGAAACAATACTGCAAAGGTTTCTATAGAATCAGATACTGCAAAGATTGCGATGTTATTCTCAACCAAAACAAAGAAATGGGATGCAGAAATCCGGTCAGAAGAAAAATGGGAAAAGCAGATGTCTGATCTTACCAGTGTGTTTATCCCGGCCAAAGAAATATTGTCGAATGCATGGAATTTGGATGCAGCTGTAAAAATGGGAAATGTAGAATTTGATGATACGTATCTGGATATAATTGCAGCTGCAAAGATTGACATATCAAGAGGTGTAGATTCTGCTGCAAGGAAAAAATATCTTGACATTTTACAGAGAATCAGTTCCGGTAAGGTGACTTTGCATGAAGACCGTTTTTATTTAAAGCCTGGAACACAGGCAAAATTAGAGTTTAATCTGGTAGCAGAGGGGTTGCGAAAAATTGCTCTTTTATGGCAGTTGATTAAGAATGGAACATTGGAGAATGGTTCCGTATTATTCTGGGATGAACCAGAAGCAAACATCAATCCAAAATACATTCCTGTTTTGGCAGAACTATTGCTTATGCTGGAAAGAGAAGGGGTGCAGATTTTTGTTTCCACGCACGATTATTTTCTGTCTAAATATATTGAGGTAAAGCGTAATCAAAACAGTAATATACAATATATATCATTGTATAAAGATGAAGCAGAGAAGGTTCAGTGTGAGACGGCTGAAAAATTTGAATTACTGGAACATAACTCAATCATGGATACCTTTCGACAGTTGTACAGAGAGGAAGTCGGGGTGGTATTACGGTGAAGGTAATAACCGAATCGGAAATGAATTTTGGAAAATTCGATGAAGCGGAGTTATTTCATATTGAGAACTCTAAAATTTATAAAGAACTTGGTTCTGGAATTAAGACGGTGGAATTTATCCTGCAGTATGATAAGAACAATATTTTATTTCTGGAAGCCAAGAAAAGCTGTCCCAATGCAGCAAACCGACATGAATCCTCCAAAAAAGAAGAAAAGTTTGAAGAATATTATGCATCCATAACAGAGAAATTTGTTGCATCATTGCAGATATATTTAGCAGCAATTTTGGACAAGTTCCAGGATACATCGGAAGTGGGAGAGAAACTTAGATCCGTAGGTAGTTTGAAAAACTTGCAGTTAAAATTCGTTCTAGTTGTAAAAAATGCGGAAGATATTACATGGCTGGCTGGTCCGATGGCAGAATTGAAAGCCAGATTGCTTCAAATAAGGAAAATATGGGGCGTGGAAATAGCAGTGCTGAATGAAGAACTTGCGAAAGAATACAAATTAATATGTCAGGATGTTTGGTAATGCAATTGTAGGAGTGCTTTAACAGTAGAGAGGAAAAAATGAAAATATCAAAAGCGAACAGAAAACTTTTTCGCGAGTGCATTGGCGAGGTAATGATATGAAATTTAAGGCTGCTCGACAACAGGTCTACGGGTTCCTGCTCTCTTGACAGGAGCATCTTTTGTGGTTATATTCAAAAGAAAGGGCCGAAAGAAAATATCAGCCCGGAAAGAGAGAATGGGATCATGTCAGAAACATTAAAAGTACTGGAAACAAGAAGAAGCTGCCGTGCGTTCAAGCCGGAGCTGATCGAAGAAGAAAAACTGCAGGCAATTATCAAAGCCGGAACTTACGCCGCAACCGGTATGGGAAAACAGTCCCCGATTATTATCGCGGTTACGAATAAAGAATTGCGGGATAAGCTTTCTGCCATGAATGCAAAATTTATGGGAAAGGATGAAAGTTTCGATCCGTTTTACGGAGCGCAGGAACTGCTTATTGTGCTGGCCAACAAGGCAATGCCAACCTATCTCTATGATGGAACCCTGGTAATGGGAAATCTCATGAACGCTGCTGCAGATCTTGGTGTGGACAGCTGCTGGATCCATCGTGCAAAAGAGGAATTTGAGACACCGGAAGGAAAAGAACTTTTAGCGAGTCTTGGAATCGAAGGAGATTACGAAGGAATCGGTCATCTGGTACTTGGTTATGCTGCGGTTCCGGCTAAAGAAGCAGCGCCGAGAAAAGCCGATTACGTTTACTATATCCGATAATGAGGAAGAGACTATGTTTTTTAAAGAAGACAACTCCTACAACGATATCCGCGAAAAATCCCTGAATCAGTGGCTGGATGAAATGTCACAGCATGAAGATGTGGCAGTACGCGGCGGTGTAAAGCTTGCCAGGGAATATATGCAGTATCTGAATGATCAGATTAAAAAATTAAAAGAAGAGAATCAGCTGAAGAATACATATTTGAAGAAAATGAGTGGGAAATAGAAAATTTATAAAAGTTCCTCCCTTAAAATGATTTCATCAAAATTATTTTAGGGGAGGATTTTTGCAGCTGTTTTTATACCCCACCTGTGCTATACTTGCTTTATATCATACGAAAGGGGACAGGACGCATGCCAAAAGGAAGCAATCAAAAGTTCAAACTTTACCGGCTTGCCCAGATCATGCAGGAGCAGACAGACGAGGATCACTATATTACCATGTCGGAAATTATGTTAGGGCTGGCGGAATATGAGGTGACGGCAGATCGGAAAAGCATTTATAATGATTTGCGGGATTTAAGTGTTTTTGGCATTGAGGTGGAGGGGGAAGCGGTTGGCAACCGTTATCATTATCATGTCGTAAACCGGCCGTTTGAACTTCCAGAATTAAAACTTTTGGTAGACGCGATCCAGTCTTCCAAATTCATTACAGAAAAGAAATCGAATGCATTGATCAAAAAACTGGAAACGCTGGTCAGCAAGTACGATGCGCAGAAACTGCAGCGTCAGGTATACGTTTCCGGCAGAATAAAGACGATGAATGAAAGTATCTACTATACGGTGGATGCGATTCATCATGCAATTTCTGAAAATAAGAAGATCCGGTTCCAGTATTTTCAGTGGAATGTGAAAAAAGAAATGGAACTTAAGCATAATGGAGCCTGGTATTGCATCAGCCCCTGGGGACTGTCCTGGGATGACGAAAATTATTATATGATCGGATATGACTCGGACGCAGGAATGATCAAGCATTATCGGGTAGACAAGATGCTGCATATCAAAATATCTGAAGAATCCAGAGAAGGAAAAGAACACTTTAAAAAGCTGGATATGGCAGATTATGCGAAGAAGAGTTTCGGAATGTTTGGCGGAAAAGAGCAAACGGTGAAGCTTTTGGTGAATAACAATCTGGCAGGGGTAATCATTGACCGGTTTGGAAAAAATGTGATGATGATTCCGGCGGATGAAGCGCATGTTACCGTGAATGTGGACGTACACGTCAGCAGACAGTTTTTGGGCTGGATATTCTCACTGGGCGAGGATATTCAGATAGTTGGACCGGATGAAGTCGTGGAGCAGATGAGGGCAGAAGCAGAACGGCTGGTGCAGCAGTACAGGCTCGAAGAAAAATAAACATTCCGGAAAATCCGGGCAATGAAATTTTGAGACGATGATTTCGAAAGCAAAAATGCATATGAGAGGAAACATGGAGTTACAATGAGTAAAAATTCGAATACAAAGGATGGATACCTGGATGATCCATCCTGGGACAGCTTGTTTGAGATGGCTGATGGATATGAGGAGCAGTATGACGATCGATATGCAGACCAATATGCCGATCAATACGCTGCCCCATTCGGTGAATATGATCCGGTGGATGGGATGGTTGGTGATCCTGCGGATTTTTATGAAAATCATCCACAGCAGAGCGAACCATATCATACACCGGAAGAAGCCTTGAAAGTGCTGTTTGGATACGATTCTTTCCGACCGGGACAGAAGTCTGTCATCGACAGCATTTTATCTGGTAGAGACGCGTTTGCGGTCATGCCGACCGGAGCTGGAAAGTCAGTGTGCTACCAGATTCCGGCAGTATTACTTCCTGGAATCACACTGGTTATTTCACCGCTGATCTCGCTGATGCAGGATCAGGTGAAGGCATTGAACCAGGCGGGCGTTTCAGCGGCATTTATCAACAGTGCGCTCTCGGAAAAAGCTTTTTTTGAGACGGTAAAGAAAGCAAGGCAGGGCTTATATAAGATCATTTATGTAGCGCCGGAGCGTTTGCTTACAGACGGATTTTTAAATCTTGCAAAAGAAGTGCAGATTTCCATGGTGACGGTCGACGAAGCGCACTGCATTTCACAGTGGGGACAGGATTTCAGACCCAGTTACATGAAAATCGTGGAGTTCGTCCAGTGTTTAAGCAAGCGTCCGGTCATGAGTGCCTTTACGGCAACTGCGACGGAACGTGTGCGGGAAGATATTGTATGTACCCTGGGTCTGGTCGATCCGTATACGCTGTTAACCGGTTTTGACAGGGAAAATTTATTCTTCCAGGTGGATAAGCCGAAAAATAAAGATCAGTATATTGTGGATTATATCGAAAAGCATCATGGGGACAGCGGAATCATTTACTGCGCTACGAGAAAAAACGTAGATAATCTGTATGAACTCTTACAGGGCAGAGGCATATCGGTTGCAAAATATCATGCCGGAATGGGCGCTGCCCAGAGAAAACAGATGCAGGATGACTTCGTGTTTGATTATACCAGCATTGTGGTTGCAACGAATGCATTTGGCATGGGAATCGATAAGTCGAATGTCCGGTTTGTCATTCATTACAATATGCCGCAGAGCATGGAAAATTATTACCAAGAAGCGGGCAGAGCCGGGCGGGATGGACTGGATTCCAAATGTATTCTGCTGTTTTCGCCGCAGGATATTGCGATCAACCGCTTTTTGCTGGACCATAAAGATCTGTCTGATCTCGATTTTGCAGACCGGGAAACGGTAAAGGAGCGGGATACAAAGCGGCTTCAGGTTATGGAGCGCTACTGCTATACGACGGAATGCCTGCGCAATTACATCTTAAAATATTTTGGAGAAAACCCGGAGAACCCCTGTGGGGATTGCGGAAACTGTCTGCGGGAATTTGAAACATTGGATATGACACAGGCGGCCAAACAGATCATAAACTGTGTCTATGAGGCAAAAGGCCGGTATGGAAAGACGATCATCATCGATACGGTAGCAGGAGCAAAGACCACAAGATTGGCAGAAATCGGGGCAACCTCATATAAGTCCTATGGTGTTTTGGCTTCTGTCAAAAGAAATCTGCTGCGCCGCCTGATGGATCAGCTGGTATTGGATGGCTATTTACAGGTTGGCGATTATCAGGTGATCCGGCTGGGGGATATCAGCGCCCTGAAAAATCTGGATACCAAAGTACTGGTTAAGATCACCGATGAGGACAAGCTCCCTGAAAAAACGGCAAAACCGAAGAAAACAGCAAAAGGAACGGAGGCACTTACCTCAGCTGGCTTTAAACTGTTTGACAAGCTGCGGGCACTCCGAATGGAAATTGCCCGGGAAGAACATGTACCTCCGTATATTATTTTCAGTGATAAGACACTGATCGATATGGCTGCGAAAGCACCTGCTTCCAGGGAGGAAATGTTGAATGTATCCGGAGTTGGAGAACATAAATATGCAAAATACGGAACGCGATTTCTTTCTGTTATAGAGGAATGAAAATAGAAATAACGATAGGAGCGGCAGAAGCGTATATGGAACGATTGATTTTTCATGTGGATGTAAACAGTGCATTTTTGTCATGGGAAGCAGCGAAGCGCGTCCGGGAAGGTCTGCCGGATCTTCGCGAGATTCCATCCTGCATTGGAGGAGACCCGAAATCGCGGCGCGGCATTGTCGTGGCAAAATCGATTCCGGCGAAAAAGTACGGAGTGACTACGGGAGAACCGGTGTCCATGGCACTGCAAAAATGTCCGGAACTTGTCTGTGTGCCGGGGGATTTTGCTTTGTATGAAAGGTGCTCCCGTGCGTTTAAGGCGATCTGTGCTTCCTATGCACCGGTTATGGAGTCTTTTTCCATTGACGAAGTCTTCCTGGATATGAGCGGTACGCATCTGATCTATCCAGATCCGGTTGCCCTGGCTCAGGAAATCAAGGACAAAATCCGGGATGAACTTGGTTTTACTGTCAACATTGGAATTGGAACCAATAAACTCCTGGCGAAGATGGCATCGGATTTTGAAAAACCAGACAAGGTTCATACCCTGTTTCCTTCTGAAATCCCGGCAAAGATGTGGCCGCTTCCGGTGCGGGATCTGTTATTCCTGGGAAAAGCATCGGAGCAGAAGCTTGTGCAGTCTGGAATCAGAACGATTGGGGAGATGGCGCATTATCCGGAAGAGGGAATCAAACGTATGCTGGGCGAAAAAGCCGGGCATCAGCTGTATCAATATGCAAATGGAATCGATGATTCGCCGGTCTGTGCAGAACGAGAGGAAGCAAAAGGTTACAGTGCGGAAACAACAACCGAGGAGGATATTGTGACCTACGAGCAGGCTTTTTCCATATTGCTGGCGCAGTGCGATGTGGTTTCTGCCAGAATGCGGCGCGATGGGAAAAAGTGCAGCTGTGTAAGTGTCACTTACCGGACGCTGGATTTTAAGACGAGATCGCATCAGAGAAAGTTCACAAATCCCACAGATGTAACAGAAGAGATCTTTGCACAGGTAAAGATATTGCTGTACGAGTGCTGGAAATGCCAGCCCCTGCGTCTGATCGGTCTTGCATTAACAGATCTGACGTCTGACGATTTCTGGCAAATGTCAATGTTCGAGGACACCCAAAATCATGAGAAACAACAAAAACTGGATGGAGCGGTCGACGACATCCGCAAGCGCTTTGGAAATGGCATGATCGTACGCGGCAGCACGATGAAGACGGCCGGTCAGGTTGCGCGCAAGGCGAAGGCACAGATGGATCACTGTGCAAAGGTGCAAAAGGACCATAATGGATAATATCAGAGAATCTATTTTTGAGAAATAGAGGGATTTTGTAAGACACAGAAGTGAGAAAGAAGGAAAACAGCAATGGCAGATGTAAGAAAACGCATTATTTTCCGGGGACAGGTCCAGGGAGTTGGATTCCGCTATACAGCAAAATATCTTGCCCAGTCACTGGGCCTGACCGGCTGGGTCCGCAATGAATACGATGGAACCGTACTTTTGGAGATTCAGGGAAGCGAGTATATGATCAATAAGCTTCTGGTGGGACTCAACCATAATCAGTTTATCACGATCGACTGGATGGATACGGAACAGATTCCACTGGAGGATGAGAGCAGCTTTACAGTGCGCTGAGTCTGCAGCATAACATCAAAATGTTCGAATCCACGTTTTCCGGTTTCTGGCAGAAGATTCCATGCTTTCGCAAGTCTGTCAAATTAAGATTTATCCATAGAGTTTAAAAACTGAAGAAGTGCAGTCCGCTGTTCCGGGCTCATCTGGTAGATCCGGGTGAGCAGAGGATCCTGCTGAAAGTGAAATTCAAGGGAATCATCGAAAAAATCTTTTAAAGAAAGATCCAAAGCTCCGCACACGTAAGAAAGAACCTCGACCGTGGGGTTCTTTTTTCCTAATTCTACATCTCTTAAATAACTCTGAGAGATACCGGCCATAGTTGCGAGCCGGTTTACGCTATATTGTTTCGCATTCCTAAAATAACTGATTCTTTTTCCAATATCCATGCCTGCTGCTCCCTTAAACTATAGAGATAGGATACCAAATTTATGGTGAAAAAATTACATCTATAACGATTGAATATTATATCTATAGATGCTATAATGGTTGAAGATATCACAGTAAAATAAGACTGTTATTTTTATCGGGAAAAGAACGTACAGGGAGAGTAATGTCATGGGGCGAGATCTGTATACGGATCAGTCTGAACAATTAAGAATGACCGATACAAAAAGCGCATGCATGGAACTGCTTGCGTTGTCAAAGAATTACCGGCAGGTTATGCCGCAGGTGTTAGAATTGATAAGAGAGTACTACGCTGCGGATAAGACCTGCTTTTTTGAGTATGAAAAAGACAGAAATGCAGAAAAAAATGCGGAAACCACCGCAGAAAATATAAGCGTATACATTGATCGAAAGAATCTTTCGGACTGTATCGAACCCCAAAGGCTGATCCATCAGTACAGGAACTATATCGATCCGCAGTCTGGTTCTGTATCACAGACAGGAGTCAGTGGACTGTTCACGGTTCCTGTATTTTATGACAAAAGACAGAATGGTGTCTTGCTGGTAGAAAAAGGAAACGCTGGACGGGGAGAAAACGGTCAGGAAGAGAAACAGCTTTTGTCAGATATCGCAAGTGTACTGGCAGCAGAAATCCAAAAATGCAGATATCAGGAATATTTGCTGCGTCTGAGCTTCTCGGATCAGCTGACGGGGGTAAAAAATCACACCTCTTATATCAGCATGCGGAAAAGAATTCAGAAGCACCCGGTACCGTGTGGTGTTGGTTTTGCGGATCTGAACGGTTTGAAATACGTGAACGATACGTTTGGACACGAATATGGAGATAAAGTGTTAGTGCGTCTTGCAGAGGTAATGAAACAGTATTTTCCGGAAGATCAGATTTATCGGATCAGCGGAGATGAATTCATCGTATTATGTCTGGAGATAGAGCAGGAAATGTTTCTGAATCTTGCGGAGACGTTAAACAATCGGTTAAAACAGGAAGAAAACGGTCTTGCGGCATTTGGATATGTATGGGATGATGGAAAAAAAGACATTGCGGAACTTCTCCGCCTGGCGGAACAGAACATGTACGATGAAAAATATCTGTATTATCAACATACGGAACGGCGTGAAACAGCCCGCCCTCTGTATGCAGATGAATTGTTGTCTGTCTGCCGGTAGACGCCTTGCCATATCGAAAAATTGGTACGGCATAACGGACAAAATTCCGTTACTGGGCACGTTTACGCGAACAGGAACGGAAAAATGCTGAAAACAGGAGAAGAAGTGCTCTTATGGTTGCCGAAATTTTAAATTGTGATATAATGGGCGAAAGTGAGCCAGAAAGCTGCTTGCAGATTTCTGTCGAACGGCGAAATGTCTGAGTGATGAAAATCATCTGTTAAAAACAATGTAATGGGAAATGAGGGGAATGAGTTGGAAACGCTGAAGGTGCGAATGCTTGGATGCTTTTCCATGAGTTATGGAACAAAAGCAATTTCACTGAAACGTATGGAACAGTCAAAAGCAGCTAAATTGCTGCAGATGCTGCTTCTTGCAGGGGAAAATGGAATTTCAAAACGGGAACTTTTAGATTATTTGTATGAGTCAGGTGTGGAAGCTGCAGGAAACGACCGCAACCGTAATCTGAATAACGTGATCTATCGTTTAAAAAAACAGTTACGGGCTGCCGGACTGCCAGATGAAGACTGCATCCAGATCCAGGATGGAATCTGTACGTTCAAAGTTTCCTGTCCTCTGGAACTGGATACGGAATATTTCCGGAATCTTGTTTTAGAAGCAAGAAGGAAAAAAGGACAGGAACGGCAGGAATGCTATCTGAAAGCCAATGAAAGCTATCATGGTGCATTGCTTCCGGGAAACGAATCGGATATGTGGTTTCACGAGAAAAGCCTGGAACTGAAAATGTTGTATGAAGAAACCATTCATGAACTGGATGCTGCCTACAGTCAGGATGGGAAGTACCGGGAACTTCTTCCGGTATATGAACGGGCAGTGGCAATCTATCCATTCGATGACTGGCAGGTTTGGCAGGTCCGGTATTACCTGGAATTGTATTGTTACGAGGAAGCAGCAAAAATTTATAATGAAACACTGGAACTGTATAAGCGGGAACTTGGCAGGCAGCCCGTAGAAGAATTACGGAAACAGTTCGATGACCTGTACATGGATGAAAAAAATCATATGGCGGGAAAAAAGAAATCTGCGGATGGAAATTATACGTCCATTGATTACTTATTTCAGACACAGGAAGGAGATGTGGCAAAGTCTTTATTTGACAAAGGAAAGCAGGACGGCGCATATTATTGTTCCTATCCGAGCTTTGTAGATTATTGCAGGCTCCTGGTACGTGGACGCTCCTGTGTGGAAAATAAAGTAATTTTGATGTTTTTAACCCTTACTTATAATGAAAAAAAGGAAATTATGACACAAAACCAGTTTTCAGATCAGATGATGAATCTGCGTAAAGCAATTCAGACATCCCTGCGGAGCAATGATGCATTTACCCGCTATGGAAACCGTCATTTTATCCTGGCACTTACCCATCTGGAAAAAACAGACTGCAGCAAGATCTTTACACGGATCGAAGCTGCATTTCACAGATTTCCACAGAATGGCTGCGAGGTATGGTATCATGCGTCTATGACGCAGGAACTGAAAAACCTGGCGGAGAATATTGAAGTAAGGTAAATATCGGTTATATAAAAAGTTTTGCAGTGTGTAAAAGAGTATGTTCTTTCCAGACAGGTGCAGTCATGCTGCTTGGAAAGAAGCGTGAAGAAGATTAATAGAATGATGAATCTGCAAAAAGGACATTTCTTAGGAAATGTCCTTTTTGTATATATAAAATAAAATTTTGTGACAATATATTTAGAAAAAACAAGAAAAATATAAAAATATTTTGAAATAATACTTGACAAATTGTACTTTATGAAGTACAATGAAGACAACAAAAAACAAGAGAGGAAAAAATCAAAAAGAACACAAGAAGAGAAAAACAAAAATCTTCAGAACATGGAGGGCGGTCCAATGGGTTACTAAACTTTACCAGTAGAAAATCTCTTAACGAGTTTACATAGATGTAATCGAAGGAGGGAGATTCCAATGAAAGGCAGAGGTCCATAGCAATTTAAAAATGAAATAAAAAACTAAATAATAGAAAGAGAGGTTATTAAGTGAAACTTCGGGATATTTCGTAAAAGAGCTATCTGATGACGAGAAAGTCAGATAGCTCTTATTTTGTGTGCATTCCATCGGATGTGGCATTTACAGCACTTCATAGTTTTATGAAATTGTTTGCGGCTGTTATGTTTTTTCACAGATTGTTTTCTTTCAGAAAATACAGGATCTTGCCCAGACAGGTCTGTTCCTGTGAAAACAGTACGTTATGTGTCCCGCCAGTAAGCAGGCATAACTGACTATGCGGAATCTGTTCTGCCATCCATTGCGTATGGGAGGTTTTGATGAGATCACGGGTTCCGGCTATAAGAAGGACCGGAGCCTGGATTTTTTGCAGGCGGTCCGGGGAAAGCTTTGGAGAGTCTGTTAAAAGCGTGTTCATCTGCAGCTGGCTGCCGAGCTGTTGATGGAGTTTTCCGCTTGGAAGGACCCTCTGAGCCAGTGTGAGAACGCTGCCAAGCATCAGCGTTCCAAGCCGCACCGGAAATATCAGACCATGCGGCAGGGCATTGCCGCTGGCGGAGATCACTGCAAGCGTACGTTCTGGATAAAGGCTTGCAAATTCCAGGGCAATGTTGGCTCCGTCGCTGAATCCGAACAGGATGACTTTGGAAATACCAAGATGCACCAACAAGCTGGCGGCGTCGTGGGCCATGTCCTGAATGGTAAAGAATTCCTCTTTGTGTGATGCAGTGTGTCCTGCTTTGCTGCAGAGCAACTGTGAATGCCCATGTCCCCGGCTGTCCATTAGAATGACCTGATAGGATTTCTGAAGCTTGGAAGCATAGGAATGAAACACATGGTGCGACTGCTTGTTGCCATGAAGCAGCAGTATGGGAAGCCCTGCGCCGGATATTTCATAATAAAGACGTACTTCGCCTGCTTCAAAATAGCCCCGGTCGGAACGGGAATTTCGGTGTTTTCCAGATAGCAGCCCAGCAGATCCGGGTATTTGTTGGGCTGACCGCAAAATATCAGTTGTTTTTTCTTTGATCTTCCCGCTGTTTGTGCGGATCGTTTCTTGGATGTTCCTCATGATGTAATTTCCCTTTTAAAAAAGACTGCAAACCTTCACGGATTCCGTTCGGGTTCTGGATTTTTACGACTGCGTAAAACATATCCGGGGTCGGGTGCTTGGGCAGATAAATGTAGTAAGCCGGAATCCACTCTGTCGGGCTGTATTTTTCTTTGGCACGGTACAGATCCTTAAATCCGTAACAGTCATTTAGATTGTTGTAGACAAAACGCAGCAGCCGTTCAACCAGGCTCGCTTTTTCATCATCGAGTCCGGCGAGGGGAGCAACGCCAAGACTTCCGTAGTGGATGCCTTCTGAGCGGAAGGTCTGGAATGCTTCATAGATGATGGTTTCCATGACACCGCTTGGCGCATCGTTTCCGTGACGGGTGACATCAGCCATGTAGCCGTCTTTGCCAAGAAATGGGACAAAGGCAATGAAGGCAACAATTTTTCTGTCCGCATCCGTGGCGTAGAAATAGCGCTTATCCATAGGGTTATCCAGACCGGCTTTTCCCATGGTAAAAGCAAGAAGCGAGCTTTTTTTCTGACCGAGCCATTCGTTTGTCACACGTTCAAAGGCGTTTTCAATTTCCTGGTTCCGTTGTTCGAGCGGGCGGTATTCCAAAACGGTTACACCAGCCTTTTTTGCGTGGTTGATGTTCATGCGCATTTTGGCACCCTTTTTACCGCTGATCTCATAATCAGCCAGGGAAAATCGTGCTTCTTCGCCGCATTTTACATAGCCAAAGCCCTGACGCTTATATTCTTCCAGAAAGTGATCGGTAACACTTAGGAAGAAAAGCTTGTGAGCGCTTTTTTCACAGAACTCTTTAAACTCGGCAAGCAGAACCGGAAAATCCAAATCGGCGCAGACAGGATCTCCATTGACGATGATGGTATCACCGACAACTCCGTAGGGAATGACCCCGTCTACATTGCGTCCAAAGTAAAGTTGTTTGTCATCCTCTAAAGCGAGATAAGAGCAGCTGTTCTGGCTGTAGAGATTAAGCAATGTGCGGGCGTGCTGCAGATCCGATTCACGCCGGGTGGATGGGGTGAGCCATGGACGGACTGCGTAAAGCAGGGCAGCAAGAATGCAGGCCCAGCTGAACCAGAACATGACAAGCTCCAGCATGTGGGCACCATGGGAAACCGGAATGGACGCACCGTTGCCGAGAAGAATGTCGAGACTTTCTTCGAAGCTGTCGAGCAGTGTGTGCTGCCCACCGCCAAGAATCGGCGTTAAATAGTGGTAGCTGATGACTGCGTTGGCGGTGACTCCGACCAGGCTGAGCAGCAGAATCAGGAATCCGCGTTTTCGGTTGGTTTTGGAAGCCGGGCAGCAGAAGTCGGAGCGGAACCAGAAAAAGACCAGAAACAGGATCACATCGGACCCCATGCATGCAAGGGAAAACAGGTCTGAAACGTGGGGAATGTTACTCACAAAATCCAATAACAGAAGTGCCTGGGTAATGACCCGTGCGGCATGCTTCCGTTTCCAGAGCTGCATACAGAGGCAGAGCAGTACGACAGAAGAGGCACGCTGGACCATCCAGTCCATTTCCGTGGAAACTAGCAGTGCTGCTTCTGCCGGGAGATGGTGGAAAAAGCTTAAGGCGAACATTCCGAGTGACAAAAAACCCAAGATCAGAATACAAATATTTTCCACCCGGATGCGAAATGATTGTGTCATGGAGATCCTTCCTTCCTTTCTTTCATCAAAAACGGATTACTGTTGTTTCAGATATTTGCCCGTTGTCATGCATTCGGTATGGAGCGGGGCAAAGTAAGAAACGATTTTTTCTGCCTCTTTCTTGGAATCTTTGGTGAGTCCGGCAACGGCATCGGTCAGGTAGATGACTTTACATCCGGCATCGATGGCAGCGAACACGGTAGAAAGCACGCAGCATTCAGCGACTACACCGGAAATGACAATCCGGTCGGCTTTTTTGGCAGCAGCCACAACTTCCGGGATGGCAAAAGAAGAATAAACGTTCTTGCTGTAAACTGGACAGGTTTTGGTCCAGGGAAGAAATTCCGGCATCATTTCATTCAGCCATGGGTCCGCATTGACGGCGGCATTGACCTGGTTGTATTCGGCCCATACGCCTTCCGGGTGATCTGCTGCCAGATACTGGGTAAAGATGATTTTTTGTGGAGCATTGCTTTTTAAAATGCGCTGAATGGAAGCGGAAGCGGTTTCTATGCCTTCGCATGCCCACTCCTGTCCAGCGGTGTAAACATTTTGCATATCAATGACCAGAAAGAGGTCCTGGTTCTTCGATTCGGATTGCTTCATATGAGATTTCCTCCTGCTATGCGATGTTCCTTCTGCTGACCATACCGCCAGAGGAAGCTGACGGTATGGTTGGCAGAGGCATTGTTCTATAAATATAAAACACAGTATAGTTTTATCACGAAAAAAATACAAGCCCAACAGTTGTTATTTAATTAACAAACAAGCCTGTGATTACGCACTTTTCATTGACTTTACCTAAAGTTAATGCTATCTTTATCATAAATTGTTGTTAAATTCGCAATTGGGTATACATTTTGGTCATTGTTCATGGGTGAAAATTTTCTGAACTGTGACGATACATGGAAGGGAGGGTATAACATTGGAAGAAAATCAAGAAGCGCATTCCAGTGAATTACTGGATGTTCCGACTGCGAAGATGCCGCATATCCAGCTTCCGGAAAATCTGGGAATCCACTATGCCGTGCTTCCGGGTGATCCGGCAAGGGCTGAGCGGGCAGCAGGGTATCTGAAGGATGCAAAGCTGCTTGCATGGAACCGGGAGTACAAAAGTTACAGCGGTTTCTGGAATGGGGTTCCGATTCTGATCATGTCTACCGGCATGGGAGGACCTTCCATGGCGATCGCGGTGGAAGAACTGCGAAAGATTGGGGTGACGGCAGCAATCCGTATTGGAAGTTGTGGTGCACTTCAGCCAGAAGCAGGAGTCGGTGACCTGGTTATGGTCGAAGCCGCTGTGCGCGATGAGGGAACATCCCTTGGCTATGCGCCGCTCAGTTATCCGGCTGTTGCTGACCACAGGCTTTTGACTGCCTGTGAGGAAAGCGCAAGCGAGGCTGGTTACCGGTTCCACACGGGAATTGCCAGAAGTCACGACTGTTTGTATCGCGATGACAATCCGGCCATCTATGCGGACTGGGCGAAAAAAGGAGTCATGGCATCGGACATGGAGACGGCAGCACTTTTTGTAGTCGGCCGGATCCGTGGCATGAAGACGGCTTCTATTCTAAATGTCGTGGCAGCCTGCAAGGGCAATGTGGCAGAAAACATTGGCCGCTATGTGGACGGCGAGACATTGACGGCACAGGGCGAGGAGCATGAGATCCTGACGGCATTTGCGGCATTGGCAAAGCTGGACGCCTGACAGGAAACGTAACTGGAAAAATGAATTCCGGATTATCCGGTGGGCAATATGCCAAAACGGAATCCCGGATGATCCAACTGGCAATGCAACAGAACATATCGTTCCGGAAAACGGAACAAAGAAGGGAAAGGGTGTGTGAGTTATGAACAATTTATTTAAAACAAAATTTGACGCGGCAGTGATCGTGCTGATCCCGGCCTGCATCGGTATCAACTATCTTGGAAAACTGTTTGCAAGTGTGTTAAAGCTTCCGCTGTGGCTGGATTCCATCGGAACCTGCATCGGCGGCTGCCTGGGAGGTCCGATCATCGGCGCGATCTGCGGAGCAGCCAACAACCTGATCTACGGCTTTTCCGCAGGCGATAACATTACCTTAATTTATGCGCTGACCAGCCTTGGCATTGGCGCAGCCGTCGGTATTATGGCGCGTCTGGGATTTATGAAGTCCTTCCCGAAGGCAATCTTAACAGCGTGCGTAGCCGGACTTACCGCAGTTGTGATCTCCACCCCGTTAAATGTTTTATTCTGGGGCGGCACCACCGGAAATGTATGGGGCGATGCGGTATTTGCAGCAACCCAGGCAGCATCCATGCCGGTATTTTTAGGCTCCCTGTTAGATGAGGTTGTGGTTGACGTGCCGGATAAGCTCATCACCCTGATCGTGGTCTTCTTTATCTTAAAGGGACTGCCAAACAAGCTGACCACACTGTATGAGGCAAACTCCGAGATTGAAACCCTGGATTAAGTGCGAAACCGTTTTATTGAACTTAGGTGACTGGGAAGGTACTGAAACAGTTACGAGTTACGAACTTAGAAAAGGAAATGCTTCTGCCTTAAGACAGGGCAGAGGCTGGGAAATAAAACATGAAAAGTATCAGTCTTTTTGTAGATAACGGGACCTACCTGACAAAGGTGCATCCCTTCACCAAATTGATGTACATTGCCGCGGCGATCAGCATTCCGCTGATTTCCGGGTGGCTGTGGATGTTCGGCGTGTTTATCGCCGTAAGTCTTTTGGTGCTGGCGAGTGGAAAAATCTTAAAAAAGACCGTTCCGCTGATCGCGTTTTCCTTTACGATCCTGCTGACCATTTTCCTGATCCACGGATTGTTTAACCAGAAAAATGAAAACGTCTTGTTTCAGATCGGCGGTTTGAAGTTTTACCGGGAGGGCATGTTGTATGCCCTCCGTATTGGTCTTAATATCTTAAACATGCTGCTTTCCTTCGCGGTATTCGTTCTTTCCACCAAACCGTCCGAATTTGTGGATGAACTGGAAAAGCGCGGATTTTCCCCGCGGTTTGGCTATATCGTTACTTCGGTATTCCAGATCATCCCGCAGATGATGGGAACCATGAACACGATCATGGATGCACAGCGGAGCCGCGGACTCGAGACCGAAGGAAACTTAAGAACCCGTGCCAGGGCATTTCTTCCGCTGATCTCTCCGGTGGTCATGAGCTCCCTGATCAATACCAGAGAGCGTGCCATTGCCCTGGAGGTGCGCGGATTTGGCGCTGGTAAGAAGAAAACCTGGCTGGCAGAGCGGACCCCGCATAAGGGTGACCGTGCGGTCACAATTTTGCTCGGACTCTGCATTCTGGCGGCTGTGGTATGGAGGATCGTAGGATGTCTGTGATAACCGTTGAAAAATTACGTTACCGTTATCCCCACACAAAGGAACTGGCGCTCGATGGCATTGATTTTTCGGTGGAAAAGGGCGAGTTCATCGGCATCATCGGGGAAAACGGAGCCGGAAAAAGTACACTGAGCCAGGCGATTATGGGGCTGGTTCCGCAGTTTTATAAGGGCGCCTACGGCGGTAAGGTCATGGTGGACGGGCTCGAAGCTGGGAAAACTCCGGTGGCACAGCTTTGCGGCCATGTGGGACTGGTATTCCAGAACCCGTTTAACCAGCTGTCCGGCGCGAAAGACAATGTTTACGAAGAAGTGGCATTCGGTATGCAGAACCTTGGCGTTCCGGCCGAAGAAATGAAAAAGCGGGTCGAGGAGGCCTTAAAGCTTCTGGATATCTGGCAGTACCGGGACCGCAATCCGTTTGATCTGTCCGGCGGTCAGATGCAGCGTGTCGCCATCGCCAGTGTGCTGGTTATGCGGCCGGATGTCATGATCTTAGATGAGCCGACGTCGCAGCTGGACCCGCAGGGAAGCGATGAGGTCTTCCAGGCAGTCGAAAAGCTGACGAACTCCGGCATCACCATTTTGATGATCGAGCAGAAAATCGAAAAAATGGCAGCTTACTGTGACCGGATCTTACTGCTTCACAAGGGAAAGCAGATTGCATTTGACACGCCGCAGAAAGTATTCTCCCTGAAAAACCTGGAAGAGTACGGAATCCTGGCACCGGCATTTACCCGTATCTGTAAGGCAGAGCAGGTGACACTGCCGGGTGGAACCTATCCGGTGACGGTGGAAGAGGCTGCCGGGGTGCTGAAAGCGAAGCACGGAAGCGTAGGGAATGCCGGGAATGCGGAAGATGGAAAAAGCGTGGAAAAAGCCGGAAATGTGGAAACAGAGCAGTTTTGTATCGAAAACCTCGATTTCGCCTACCTGGCCGACGTTCCGGTCATCAAAGCACTGAATATGAAACTGGACAAGCGTCCGACTGCCATCATCGGTCAGAACGGCGCCGGAAAAACCACACTGGTGAAACTTTTAAAGGGCTTGTTAAAGCCGGTCTCCGGAAGCATTTATTTCCATGGGGAAGATATTTCTGGCAAGACCGTGGCTATGCTGGCTGGCAATGTCGGATATGTCTTCCAGAACCCGGATGACCAGATTTTTAAATACAACGTGATGGATGAGATCCTGTTTGGCCCGTTAAATATCGGCATGGACCCGGAGCGTGCGAAAAAAGAAGCAGAGCGGGCACTGGAACTGACCGGACTAAAAGGAAAAGAGAAGGAGAACCCGTATGATCTGGAACTTTACGAGCGGAAGATGACGGCGATTGCCTCCGTCCTCGCCATGGATACCGATGTGCTGATCTTAGATGAGCCGACCATCGCCCAGGACTGGAAGGGCAGACAGATCATCGGCGGCATCATCCGGAGCCTGGCAGAACGCGGAAAGCTGGTCATCGCCATTCTCCATGACATGGATTTTGTGGCAGAAAACTTCGAGCGCGTCATCATCATGGCACACGGACAGGTGCTGGCCGATGGAACCGCAAAAGAGGTGTTTGCCCAGGAAGAAGCACTTCAGAAGGCCCGTTTGCAAAAGCCGTATGTGATGCAGCTTTGCGAGGCGCTTGGATATGAGAAGAGTTACTTGACTGTGGAAGAAATCCTAAAGGACCAGAAATAATCCTTCTTTAACAAATGAGCATTTAAGAAATGAAAGCGATATTTTCAAAACCCCTGCTTGATGCAGGGGTTTTCTTGTGGTATAATTTCCAAATATCCGCTTATAGTTTATTAATTAAAGGAGTTTATTATCTTATGAGCAAAAAACATACGAAGCGAAGCAGCTTCTCCGGAAAGCTCGGTTTCGTGCTTTCTGCGGCAGGCGCTTCGGTAGGACTGGGAAACATCTGGCGTTTCCCGTATCTGGCAGCAAAATATGGCGGCGGCATCTTTCTGCTGATCTACATTCTGCTGGCATTAACCTTTGGCTACACCATGATCGTGGCAGAGACATCCATCGGCCGCATGACGAAAAAGAGTCCGGTTGGTGCATACCATACGTTCGGAAAGTCTGGCTGGTTTTCCTTTGGCGGCTGGATCAATGCGGTGATCCCGATTCTGATCGTTCCTTATTATTCCGTGATCGGTGGCTGGGTTATCCGGTATTTGTTTGGATATCTGACCGGGCAGGGGGCGCAGCTTGCGGAGAATGGCAATTTTTCCGCATTTATTTCGAATGGGGCAGCAACGGAAATCTGTTTTATTGCATTTGCATTTTTCACCCTGTTTATTATCTATGCGGGTGTGAGAAACGGAATTGAACGTGTATCTAAGTTTATGATGCCGATCCTGATCGTGCTGTCCGTTATCATTGCAGGTTATTCCATGACCAGACCGGGGGCAGGCGCAGGAATCAAATATTTCCTGGTGCCGAATGTAGAAAACTTTTCCTGGATGACCGTGGTGACAGCCATGGGACAGATGTTCTATTCCCTGTCCATTGCCATGGGAATCCTGATCACGTTTGGTTCTTATATGAAGCGCGATGTTTCGATTGAAGCATCCACCGGAAATGTAGAGGTATTTGATACCGCGATTGCCATTATGGCAGGACTGATGATCATTCCGGCGGTGTTCGCATTTACCGGCGGTGATCCGGATACTCTGCAGGCAGGACCGGCGCTGATGTTCATCACCATTCCGAAAGTATTCGCAAGCATGGGCTTTGGAAGTATTGCAGGCGTCTTATTCTTCCTGTTGGTACTCTTTGCGGCAGTTACCAGTTCTATCGCGCTGACGGAGAGTGCAGTGTCTACTTTTGAGGACGAGCTTGGCTGGAGCCGGAAAAAGGCTACGGTCATGATCGGCGGCATTATGCTGGTACTTGGAACACTTTCCTGCCTGGGATACGGTCCGTTAGCAAATGTAACCATCATAGGTATGCAGTTTCTGGATTTCTTTGATTTCCTGACCAACTCGGTCATGATGCCGATCGCAGCAATCGCAACCTGTCTTCTGGTGTCCAGAGTCATTGGAATCAAACGGATCGAAGAAGAGGTGCTCCATGGGGAAGGCAAATTCCACAGAAAGCAGGTCTTCAACATCATGGTGCAGTACCTGTGCCCGGTATTTGCAGTCATTATCCTGATCAGCTCTGTGGCCAATGCGTTTGGGTGGATCTCGATGTAATTTCTATGTAATTGAATTTAGAATCCCCGTTGCTGTGTGCGCGTGCATGCATGGCAACGGGGATTTTTTTCATTGCATTGCATATTGGAGAGGTGCAGGTGGCGTGTCTGCTGATTCTGTCTGGAAATTGCAGAAAAGTTAGGAAAACGCAAAAGAAAATTGCGGGGTTATAAAGAAACTGTTATCAAGTCATACAGAACCCGTTAAGGGTCATGAAAACCTATTCCCATTTGTCTCATCTCTGAATAAAATACCAGAGGAGACAAAAAAGAAAGGGGATATGGGAATGTTCACATTATTGATCCTGATTATTTATGCAATCATCGGAGGCGTATCGACACTGGCTATGGTCATTGGAATTCCGGGTGTACTCGGCTGGAAAATTTACCGGAAGGTGAAGTACCATATTCCGATCATGAAATAAATGTGAATAAGAAAAATATAAAGCTGGCAGCATGTTTCGATTTTCGGGGGAACATGTCGCCGGCTTTTAAAATACTTGAATGTTAATGCGTCAGCCCTGTTTATTACTTAAAATTCCGATTTCAGCATTTCGGCAAATTCTTCGATGTAGTATCCGGAATTGTCTTTCTTCCAAAAGGCGCAGTAGGTTTTTGTAACAGGTTCCTGGTTTCACTTATCTGATTGAAAAGATCAGAAGAACTATAGTAGAAGCACAACAAGCTTACGCAACGTGAAAGCAGGAAACGAAAATTATGAGGAGGAAGTTACAATGAGCAAAAATCTTATTATCTACTATTTACGCAAGGGTGAAAATTACGTGAACGGCCGCATTGTCAAGCTAGCAAAAGGAAATACCGAGATCTGCGCAGAATATATTCAGAAGGCAGTAGGTGGTGACCTGTTTGAGGTAAGCACGACAGAAGCTTGCAGCGATGATTATAACGAATGCATTGAACAGGCCAAGCAGGAACTTAAGCGTCATGCCAGACCAGAGTTAGCAGCATATCTGGATGATATCTCCGGCTATGATCATGTGTTTGTACTGGGACCATGCTGGTGGGGAACTTACCCGATGGCGGTCTTTTCCTTGCATGTCGGAGAGGAGTAAGCGTGAAGATGAAAGAGGTAATGATTTTAACCTGGGCATGTCAGATTGGCATGGCGATTGCCCGGAGAATGGGATATGGAAAGAAAATCATCGTTGGTGATAAGAACCTGGAGCATGCGCAGAACATTTCTAAAATTTTGAATGATGCCGGATTCGATGCAAGAGTCTGTTTGGATGGATTTATCGTCGCGGACATCTATTTTGCAGATGATCGAAACAGCACGGCAGTATGGCGAAATTTCCATGCTGGTCAATGTAATGGGTGTTTCCCCAAGCCAGGCATCCATCGAAACGATTCTAAAGGTGGATCTGTATGGTACCGCAGTACTTTTAGAAGAAGTCGGAAAGGTAATTCGAAAAGGCGGCGTAGGTGTTACTATTTCCAGCCAGTTTGGCTGGAGAATGCCAGCACTTACTCCAGAGGAAGATGAGCTGCTTGCGACCACACCGGCAGAAGAATTACTGGCACTGCCGATGCTTCAGGTGGGGCAGATCAAGGACACTCTGCATGCGTACCAGCTGGCGAAGCGCTGTAATGAAAAGCGTACCATGGCAGAGTCTGTAAAATGGGGAGAGCGTGGTGCGCGGATCAATGCAATCGCACCGGGCATTATCGTAACACCGCTTGCAATCGATGAGTTCAACGGCCCCGTGCGGCGATTTTTACAAAAACATGTTTGCGAAATGTCCGGCAGGCCGTCCGGGAACATCAGATGAAGTAGCCAATGTCGCAGAACTCCTGATGAGTGAGAAAGGTGCATTCATTACGGGTTCCACGTTTCTGATTGACGGTGGGCAACATCCAGTTATTATTACGGGCTGTTGAAGCCGGGACGATAGTTTTTATTGTTTTACTTGGAAATAGAAAATGATTGATCTATAATGTGGGAAGAAAAGACGTAAGATAATACGGAAGTAAAATGCAAAGTATTATGACAAAGTACATTAAGGATGATAACAGCCATGACTATGACAGGAGCGCAAGCGAAACTGTTTACCAAACTTAGGACGCTGGATCCCGGTGTGATTGAGGATGGTTTGCCAAATGAGACCGAATATTTATCGGCCGCTACCCGTATCATGTATGTGCTAAAAGAGGTAAATGGCGGATCCGGCTGGAGCCTCTGCGAGCATTTGCGACATGGCGGAAGACAGCAGGAACACGATGCCACATGGGATAATATCGCAAGGTGGACGCAGGGAATTTTCAGTCTTCCAAAGGAACTTTCGTGGGAACAGTTAGAGCATGATTGCAGAACACGGAGAGAGCAGATGCTTCCTAAAATCTGTGCAGTGAATGTAAAGAAAACATCTGGAAGCTATGTGTCGAATGGGAAAGAGGTCTATACGGAAGCTTTAAATAATGCCGGTATTCTGAAACAGCAGCTGGATCTTTACCAGCCGGATTTTGTGATCTGCTGCGGGACAGAGCATGCTTTTGTGGATGCGTGTTTTCCGGGTGAGTCCATTGAATGGAAGATGACGACACGGGGAATCGGGTATTTTGTAGATGATAAAAGGCTGGTTATTTCCTTTTCGCATCCAGCGGCCCGTGTGAAAGACTGCTATTTGTATTATGCGCTGCTGGATGCGGTGCGGGAAATTCTACATCTGTCTGTACGTTAAATGTTTCGTATGTAGTTGGTGGAATTACGGTAATCACGGTACTTTCCACCATGATGGACGGATTTGTGATCAATATGCTGTAGAGTTATGAATGACCCTGACGAGAGAGAAAAATCTCTGGTCAGGGTCATTTTTATTTTTGATTCCAAAGGGAAAAGGGGTGGCGGCGATTCGAATATACGTTTATAATGAAATCAGGATAAATATACTTAGGATTCTTGCAAGAAATAATGATGTATAGGAGATGGTTTATGTTTATGGAGAGACCGGAAGATTCAAGAGTAAAGATTCCGGCACTTGTACATTTTACAAGGCTTGGATATACTTATATGTCAATTAAAGATAAAGAATGTAATGTGGACTATGACGGAGATACAAATATTTTTTACGGGAAATTTTTATCTGCCATAAATAGAATTAATCAGGCTGATTTTACCCTTGATGATGCTAAGAAAATTATTGATGAAATAAAGATAAAACTGGATAATGAGGATTTAGGCAAATCATTTTTTAATATTCTGCAGTCAGGAATAAACGATATAAAGTTAATTGATTTTGATGATGAGAGTGGATTACAGAATGACTACACAGTAGTAACGGAACTTCCATACGAGAATGGTGATGATAATTTCAGACCTGATATTACTGTATTAATAAATGGAATGCCGTTATCATTTATCGAGGTAAAGCGTCAGAATAATAGAGAAGGCATTCTTACGGAGCGTAACCGCATGGAAAGACGCTTTGGTAATAAAATCTATCGTAAATTTGTGGGAATCACGCAGTTTACTGTGTTTTCTAATAATAATGAGTATGATGATTCTGATATCGAACCGATACAGGGGGCATTTTATGCTTCCAGCAGCTATACCAGAATGTTTTTTAGTAAATTTAGGGAGCAGAGAGTAGAAGAGCTGAGGGCGAAAATGAAAGCTATAGATACTGATGATGAAGCTTTTATTTTGTCAGATACGAATCTTATTGCAATTAAAGGAACACCTGAATATACATCTTCTATAAATGAGGATTCGCCGACAAATCGTATTATTACATCTTTATATACAAAAGGCAGACTATTATTTTTATTGAAATATGGGATCTGTTATAAGACCACTACGAATAAAGATGGAATTACGCAGATAGAGAAACATATTATGCGTTACCCTCAGATGTTTGCAACTATGGCAATACGTGATAAGTTACGTGAAGGCATCAGAAAGGGTGTTATCTGGCATACACAGGGCAGCGGAAAAACAGCATTGGCATACTCTAATGTAAGATATTTGACCGATTATTTCAGCAAAGAAGAAGGAAAAATTGCAAAGTTTTATTTTATAGTAGACAGATTGGATCTGGCAGAACAGGCAAAAAGTGAATTTGAAGCCAGAGGTCTTAACGTCAAGATGATAAAGGACAAGAAACAGTTTGTAAATGATATAATCAATCCGGGAGAGTCAAATACAAGTGGTAAAACTACGATGACTGTGCTTAATATACAGAAGTTCTCGAAAGAATCAGTGACAAAGCCTGCTGATTATAATGTCAATGTACAGAGAATTTATTTTTTGGATGAGGCACATCGTAGCTATAATCCAACAGGTTCATTTCTCGCTAACCTGATGTCATCGGATAGAAATGCGGTAATGATAGCGTTGACAGGAACGCCATTGATCGGAGAAGGCTATAATACAAAAGATGTGTTTGGAAATTATATTCATAAATATTATTATAATCAGTCCATTGCAGATGGTTATACGTTAAAACTGATTCGGGAAGAGATAGAAACTACATATAAGAACCAGATGAACGATACGCTGGATCAGATTGTAAGACAGGGAAGTATTGTAAAGAAAGAGTTGTATGCTCATCCTAAATTTGTTGAGAAGATGGTTGAATATATTGTACATGATTTTGGAGAAGGCAGAAATGCACTGGATTCTTCTATCGGTGCAATGATTGTATGTGATTCTTCTGAGCAGGCAAGAGAAGTTGATAAGCAATTGAATCGCTTTTCAGCGTATACTCATGCACTAATACTTCATGATGAGGGAACAAAACAGGACAGAAAAGACGAGCAAGAAGAATTTAAAAAGGGTAATATTGATATTCTTGTTGTTTATAATATGCTTCTGACAGGTTATGATGCCCCTAGGTTAAAGAAACAGTATCTTGCCAGAATGATTAAGGCCCATAATTTATTACAGACTTTGACAAGGGTAAACCGACCTTACAAAGGGTATCATTATGGATATGTTGTTGATTTTGCAAATATTAAGGATGAGTTTGATAAGACGAATAAAGCCTATTTTGATGAACTTCAGTCAGAACTAGGAGATGAAGTTCAGAATTACAGCAATATCTTTAAGAGCAAGGAAGAGATTGAAAAAGATTTAAACGAGGTCAAAAATCAATTATTTCTGTATGATACAAGTAATGTGGTTAGTTTTATTAACCAGATTAATGCGATTGATGATAAGAGGCAGCTACTTGACTTACGGCAGGCATTAGAGAATTACAAAGTAATGTATAACCTGATACGGTTATATGGCTATGAAGATCTGTACGAACACTTTAATGTTGAGAATGCGATTAAATGTTTGAATGAGGTCAATAACAGAATCAGTATTGTAAACTTGAAGAATAGCATTAATTCTTCGGAAGATATGACACAGGTGCTTAATATGGCACTTGACCAGATTGATTTTCAGTTCCGTAAGATCAAAGAAGAAGAGCTTCTGATAGCTGATGCGTTTAGAGATACGCTGGAAAAAACAAGGAGAGAGATTGTGGACAGATGCCTTGATCCAAAAGATCCGGAGTACATATCACTTCTTGATGAATTGAAGAGAGTCTTCAAAAAGAAAAATATTGAAGAACTCACAGCAGATGAAATGAGGCAGATGATGGGTGAACTGGGTTCATTGCGGAAGAAAGCAGAGAAACGCAATCTTGCAGATCGGATGCTTGCAGCAAAGTATTCCGGAGATGTTAAATATATGAGAACTCATAAAAGGATAATGGGAAGTCCACCACCGATAGCAGATGCGATTACTGTACATAGAATTTTAATGACAGTTAAGTCTGAGGCTGATGACCAGATAGCTCATAATGAAAACATCCTTGATAATGAGGATTACTTTATGAAATCCTTGCAGCCTATCATTTTAAAGGCATGCTTAGGAGAAAATGTGAAGATAGAACGGCAGCAAATTCTATTTATAGATAATTGTCTGTCAAAAGAATATATATCAGAAAGGGATTGGGTATCCTGATGACAACAGAAACAATAATAGCAAATACAAAACAGATGATTGATGACTTAAAAACCGTATGTGCCAACTTTGGACTTGGCAATGCCAGTAGTGAGTATAAAATCATTACAGAAATCTTCCTGTATAAATTTTTGAATGACAAGTTCCTTTATGAGGTTCGACAAGCAGATGAAAAATTGAAAGATTCCAAGAATATTGAGCAGGCATTAAACGATATGTCAGATGATGATTATGAAATGCTTATGATGCTGTTACCGCCAGCAACTGCAAAACTGAAAAGAGAGCATTTTATTTCATATCTGTTCAACCATAAAAATGATGATAAGTTCAATGGATTGTTTGATGCAACCTTATGGGATATTTCTAATACGAACCTTGATGTGTTTTCAGTGAGTACCGGCTCAGGAGATAAGATTCGTTTATTTGATCAGAATTTATCACTCAATGTAACAGAGTCTAATCGTAGATCTGACTTCTGCAAGGCGATGATTGATAAGCTTGTTACTTTCAGTTTTGCAGATGCATTTTCACAGAAATATGATTTTTTTGCAACTATATTTGAGTATCTGATTAAGGATTACAACAAAGACTTTGGCAAGTATGCCGAGTATTATACACCACATTCCATAGCAAGCATTATAGCAAGAATTATGGTTCCACAAGGAACTCAGAATGTTACAGTATATGATCCGGCAGCAGGTTCAGGAACGCTTGTATTGGCACTTGCACATGAAATAGGCGAGAATAATTGTACAATATATACACAGGATATTTCCCAGAAATCAAATGAATTTCTGCGCCTGAATCTTATTCTGAATAATCTTGTACATTCACTCGGTCACGTAGTGCATGGTGACACATTATTATCACCGCAGCACTTGAATCGACAGAAGAATGGATTGATGAAGTTTGACTATATCGTCAGCAATCCACCTTTTAATGTGGATTTTTCAGATAATAGAGATACATTGGCAGGAGAAACTTATAAGGAAAGATTCTGGGCGGGAGTGCCAAAAGTCCCTAATAAGAAAAAAGACAGTATGGCAATTTATCAGATGTTTCTTCAGCACATAATTTTTTCCATGAAGGAGAATAATGGCAGAGCTGCAATTGTTGTGCCGACAGGATTCTTAACAGCAGGAACGGGCATACCAAAGACAATACGAGAGCGTATAGTGAAAAAACAAATGTTACGAGGTGTTGTATCCATGCCAAGTAATATTTTTGCAACAACAGGTACAAATGTATCCGTTGTATTTCTTGACAATACAAAGAAATATGACAAAGCGATACTTATGGATGCTTCCAAACTGGGAACTAAGGTTAAGGTAGATGGCAAAAATCAGAGAACGGTACTTTCTGATGAAGAAATTAAGGATATTATTAATACTTTCAATAATTTTGAAGCGAAAGATGATTTCTCTGTTGTTGTAGATTATGACAAGATAGAGCAGAAGAAGTGTTCTTTTAGTGCCGGGCAGTACTTTGAAGTAAAGATTGAGTATGTAGAACTGACACAGGAAGAGTTTCGGGCAAAAATGAATGATTATACGGATAAACTGACAGAATTATTTGATGAGGGTAATGCTTTGCAGGCGGAGATTCTGGAACAGTTGAAGAAGGTGAAGTATGAATAGCAGAAGAGTCAGATTGGCAGATATTGCAGAATTAACAGTAGGATATGTTGGAAATATGGCGAAGCAGTATAAAGATAAAGGTGTCAAATTTCTCCGTTCTCTTAATATAAAGCCATTTCATATTGTTGAAGATGATCTGAAGTATATATCAAAAGAATTCTGTGAATCATTGAAAAAATCAATTCTTCATGAGAACGATTTGATTATAGTAAGAACTGGATTACCAGGGACATGTTGTGTTGTACCAAAAGATTATGAGGGTTCTAATTGTGCTGATGTAGTACTTGTGCGACCTAATCTTAAATTGGTTAACTCACATTACTTAGCAGCCTATATCAATGTGTGGGGCAAGAAGCAGGTAGAAAATAATAAAGTTGGTGCTATTCAGAAACATTTCAATGTAAAAGCTGCGGAAGAAATGTTAATTGATTTACCTGATTTAGAGACTCAAAATAGAGTGGCTAAAATAATATGTGATTTGAACGATAAAATTATGAATAATGAAAAGGTAAATGATTATTTAGAGCAACAGGCATTGTTGATTTTTAGACATATGTTTCAGAATATATCTTATGGCTTAAACCATGTAGGTGATTATATTACACCCAGACGAGGAACAGCACTTTTATCTAAAGATGCAATACCAGGTTGCATTCCAGTTATTGCCGGAGGATTAGTGCCTGCGACTTATCACAATGTGGCAAATACTATTGCTCCCGTGTTAACTATATCTGGATCTGGTGCAAACGCAGGTTATATTAACATCTGGCATGATTCTGTTTGGTCATCCGACTCATCATATATTGATTATGGTATGACAACAAATGTGTACTTCTGGTATGCTTTCTTAAAGTTACGTCAGCAAGACATTTTTGATATACAAACGGGTTCTGCGCAGCCACATATTTATCCCAAACACATAGCTGAATTATCAATAGGCAATCTGGATAAAGCCAACGTAAAAACATATACGTCAAAAGTAACACCTCTTTTTACAAGGGCCGGAGCTAATATCCGTGAAAATATTGAATTAAAACGGCTTCGCGATTGGCTTCTCCCAATGCTTATGAATGGTCAAGCCACCATCGAAGATTGATACGTTAAATAATCATTTATAATAATAGAAAAATTAACTCTTGAAAGTGGCGAGAGCAAATCATAGAACTCCACTTCATGGTGGTTCTCACGTATAAAGGAGAAACACATGAAAGAAAAAATAATAACGGAAATTATCAATGCGATGCTTCCGTCACTTAATAATGGACAATTAAAAAAATTGAAAGATGTATTAGAGGTAAATTTATATAATGTTGCCATTGTGACTAGAAAAGACGAAGAGAATGAACAGGAAATACAGGATTATTTGGAGATATTTTTATCTGCGAAGAGAATAGAGGGATGTTCAGAGAAGACTTTAACATATTATAGGAATACCATTCAGCAAATGATGGAAAGTATCGGAAAAACGGTATGCACAATTGACACGGAAGATCTTCGAACATATCTATCGAAATATCAGGCAGAAAAGGAATCGAGTAAGGTGACGATTGATAATATTAGAAGAATATTTTCAAGTTTCTTTGCATGGTTGGAAGATGAGGATTATATTATAAAAAGTCCTGTACGCAGAATACATAGAATTAAGTCGGCTAGCGTGATTAAGGAGACATATACAGATGAACAATTGGAAACAATGAGAGATAATTGTGCCAATCTCAGAGATTTGGCTTTAATTGATATACTTGCGTCAACAGGAATGAGAGTAGGAGAACTTGTTTTACTGAACAGAGATGATATTTCATTTGAGGAAAGAGAATGTGTAGTGTTTGGTAAAGGAGATAAAGAACGAATGGTGTATTTTGATGCGAGAACGAAGTTGCATTTACAGAATTATCTTGATTCGAGAACAGACAACGAGAATGCCTTATTCGTATCGCTAAAAGCACCATATAAGCGAATGAAAATAGGGGGTATTGAGGTACGTCTTCGTGAAATGGGAAAACGATTGAATATAGACAAAGTTCACCCTCATAAATTTAGAAGAACATTAGCAACTGTAGCTATAGACAAAGGAATGCCTATAGAACAGTTGCAAAAATTGCTGGGACATCAACGAATCGATACAACCTTGCAATATGCAATGGTTAAACAGAGTAATGTGAAAATTGCTCATAGAAAATATATTGGATAGGAGAACATCAATGAGGATTGTAAAACTTAAAGATATATCCGAATTAAAAACAGGTCCCTTTGGTACACAGTTTAGTGCAAGTGAGTATGCTACAGAAGGAATACCGGTGATTAATGTCAAGAATATTGGCTACGGAAATATTCTTGTTTCAGGACTTGATTATATAAGCAAAAATACATTAGAAAGGTTGTCGGAACATAAACTACAAGAGGGAGATATTGTATTTGGGAGAAAAGGTTCTGTTGACAGACATTGTTTGATTCGCAAGGGACAAAATGGATGGATGCAGGGTTCGGATTGCATTCGTGTTCGTTTTACAGATGACGCTATTTATCCTGAATTTGTTTCGTATTATTTATTAACTGATGCAGTAAAAATGAAGATAAATAATTCCGCAGTAGGTTCAACTATGGCATCATTGAATACAGATATTTTGGGTGATATTGATATTAATTTGCCGGATTACGAGGAGCAAAAAAGGATAGCATTGATTTTAGGTACAATCGATAAAAAAATAAGCAATAATAATCGAATAAATGATTATTTAACGTATCAATCTTCGATGGTGGCTTGACCATTCATAAGCATTGGGAGAAGCCAGTCA
>NZ_QUEH01000017.1:63395-97919 GCF_003477935.1 Clostridium sp. AF32-12BH
TCGATGGTGGCTTGACCATTCATAAGCATTGGGAGAAGCCAGTCACGTAAATTGGATAAAGAGATATTCTCTTTCACCAAAGATACTTGAATTTCATACCATTTTCTAACTTTTTGTGCATAAACATCTCCCAGGTTTGCAGATGGTATTGCAATTGCTGTAGCTTTTAAATACTTAAAATGACGAGCATATCCATGGTTGGATAAATCAATAGATTTTATTACCTGGTAAAATATTTCATTTGGCATAGCACTGGTGTCTGAATTTATAATTTGAGTTCCATCAGCACCTCTTGCAAATGGGAATCGAATGTATTTGACAACCCTAGTGTGATCCCCAAATACAATATATCCAGTTTCGTTTGATAAAATGCTGGTTTTATCATCTGTGTATCCAGCAATATAATTCGATGATTGATCTATAACTGGAATTGATCCTTTCTTGCCAATTTCAGCAGATGGAATTTTGGTTGTATTTGGTACTTTCGCTAAAAGATTGCCTATAGTATCAACAGTCCAACCAACTGGTATAAGCTTTTTGAGAACTTTATTGTAAAATAATTCTCCACCAGAAGATTTATATGGTTTTCCATTTTCATCCGGAAAATCATACTGAACAAACCAATAGTCGAAGATGGTCTTTGCCATCTCATCTAAATAATCATTTATACCATAAAATTCAACCGTGAATGGGATTTTGGAGCGCTATTGTAAGAAACTCGGCATTTCCACGATTTCTGTTCATGGATTGCGTCATACCCATGCGTCAATCCTGTTATTTGCAGGGGTGTCGATCGGAAGTGTGGCGCGGAGACTTGGACATGCCAGCATGACAACGACACAGAAAACATATCTGCATATCATTCAGGAACTGGAAAACCAGGATATTGATCTGGTGATGCGGTCAATGGCAAATTTGACTTGATTAGTAGAGGTCTCGTTACTTCGATTTTACGATCTGCTACTGCGAAAATGATGCTTGCACGTAACAGTAACAATAAATAGAATATAAACGAAAGCAACTTAAATACAAAGAAAGATCAGAACACTGGTGAATGGGCTGCATATGAGCATAAGGATATCATTTCCGATACGTGTCTGATAAAACCGGGTTTTGCTATAACGTATATTCAGGGGGAAGATTGGTGGAAAAAGAATTTTACATAAAGGACAAGACGCCACTGCAGTATTTGCAATCTATTGTAAATCTTGAGCGTTTCCAGAAGTATTTACAGGAGAAGGATCTTGGCAGTGCCTACAATTACCTAAACAATATCTATATGGTTATGCTGGATACAGACCAAAACACGAGGGGCGAAGCAGTCGGAATTTACGAAAGCCATTTGGAAGAGATCCATAAACAGCTTGGGACGCTTAAGTCATTAAAAGAAAAAAGAACGAGTATCACAAAAACAGATAATCCTTTCATTGGCAAAGCACGCATGGAAACTTTACGGGAATCTTTGATCCATGATAGTATTGCATACCTGTCTAACGTAGATTCGATTCGTTTTGAGCGGACATACGATGGACAAATGATCGACCGTCATATGAATAACATCCCGGAGCTGGCTTATGAGGACCGGTATTATAAAACACCATATGTTATATTTTTAAAATATATGCAGTTTTTTGCAGATTCGCTGTCCATGCTTGCGACAGCGGAAGAATACAATCGATTGCCGCAGAATATTAAGCATGTCATTGCAGCGAATGATTCTGGAAAAGCGAATGGGGAGAAGTCTGCATTTGATCAAAAAAAGAACGGCAATATAAAGAGAAAGAAAAATGCTCGCCACAATCATGCCGGGCGAAAACTATGGAATTTTTTCAAGATAGCGATTGTGATATGCCTGGTCTTTATCTTGAAAATTTCGAATGATGGGAAGAGTAATACCTATCAGTCTGCAGCGGGTGATGTCAATACAACGGTAAGGATGGATAATGCAATACCGCAGCAAATTGCAGATAGAAATACTATGCCAGCAAAATCATTATTCGATGACCGGCAGCCGGACATGCAGCAATTGACAAATCGTGTTTCTGAAGAAAATGTAAAAATACAATACGAATGGGAATCTCCTTCCGGATCCTGGAAAAATGGAATAACCATGGAATTAAATATGGGTGTCTATATGTATTATCGCGGGTTACCACGCCAATATTCCAATGATTGTAAAAATTATATTTCTGATGAATACACGGTCAGCATGTTAAAACGCACGAATGAGACGATCGATGAGCTGTGTGAAAAAGAAAACATGAGCAGCGAATGGGCAAAGGTGCAGGAAACGGTTGCATTTGTACAGGCGATTCCATACAAGACCGATGAGGAATCGGTAGGGCAGGAAGAATGGTACAAATATCCGTATGAGACCTTGGTTGATCAGTGCGGGGATTGTGAAGACAAAACATTCCTGCTTGCAGGACTTCTGAAAGAACGGGGATACGATGTTGTTATCCTTATCATGCCCGACCATATGGCGCTTGGTATTGCAGGCACGGATATTCCGGGAAGCTATTATGAACGGAATGGGAAAAAGTATTACTATGTGGAAACGACATCTTCCGGGTGGAAAATCGGAGATATCCCGAATGAGTATCGTTGGCAGAAGGCAGAAGTCGTTCCAATTATGTGATTTGGCCGCACAACTCTGCAATTACAAAGGCCAATGTTATATCGTTCACGCAAAAAATGAATCTATAGAATGGAGACAAAATCATGGTAAGACCAATCATGCGAGACATCGCATTCTTAAAACAGAAATCACTTCCGGCAACTTCTGCGGACCGCCAGGTTGCACTCGATCTTTTAGATACCTTAAGGGCCCACGAGGCAGAGTGTGTTGGCATGGCAGCGAATATGATCGGGGTGCAGAAAAATATCATTGCGGTGAATATGGGATTTATGAATGTTGCGATGTTTAACCCTGTCGTTGTGAAAAAATCCGGTGCATTTGAGACGGAAGAGGGCTGTCTTTCCCTGTCCGGGGTTAGGAAAACGACCCGTTATGAGGAGATTGAAGTTGAATACGAAGATATGAATTTCAAAAAGCAGCATCAGAAATTCAGCGGCTGGACAGCCCAGATCATTCAGCATGAATGTGATCATCTGGCGGGAATCATTATTTAAATGGGTGGAGGAATTACGTCTATGAAAATAGAACATATCGCACTGTATGTGAATGATCTGGAAAAGACGCGGAATTTTTTTGTGAAATACCTGGGTGCAAAATCAAATGACGGGTATTATAATATGCGGACAGGATTCCGGTCTTATTTTCTTTCTTTTGATGATGGGGCGAGACTGGAAATTATGAATAAACCGAAAATGTCAGATTTACCGAAAAATCTAGACCGGACAGGCTACGCACATATTGCGTTCAGTGTTGGCAGCAAGGAAAATGTGGAGCAAATTACAGCCAAATTGCAGGATGCTGGCTACGAAGTGATCAGTGGACCGAGAACAACGGGAGACGGCTACTACGAAAGCTGTATCGTTGCCATTGAGCAGAACCAGATTGAGATTACGGTGTAAAATCGTTAAATACAGTTATTGTAGCAGATTTTGCCGATTTGAAATGCGGAGGATTGGCAAAATCCGTTGCTGTTTAACAGTAACAGGATAAGAAAGAGCAGGACAATAGGATGAATACAACAGAGAACACGAAAAAGGATGAAGGCCTGATCGGAAATGAAAAAATTGAGGAAGCGATTGCTGCATTGCAGCAGGAACCGAGCGAAGAAATGTTAGCCCATGCTTTGACAGTGATCCGCCGGCGGATGCGGGAACAGGGACAGGTTATTCTGGCGGTGGATATGCCGCAGGATCAGAGCGGAATGCCGCAGATGATGGCAAATCCAGCAGCTCCGATGCAGATTCAGGCAGTGCAGACCGCGGATGGAAAAGCATGGTGGGTGGCATTTACCAGTTTTGAAGAGGAATTGCGTGGTGCGGATCAGGTGAAGTCCACGTTTCTGGCTGATCTGGAGCAGATTTTCCGGACAGCACTGACGGTGAACGAAATCGAAGGAGTCATTTTAAACCCGTGGAACCGCACGATGATGTTAAACAAAAACCTGATTCAGATCGTGTTGGGGGATTCATAGAAATTTGGTAACTGTTCAGTAGGTCTGCGCATTTACTGCGCTGACCGTAAGAAAACATAGGATGGCAGGCAAAAATCCCATTGCCGTAGGCAATTTTTCATGGATTTTTGCTCGTGACTGTGAAGGTACTGAACAGTTACGAACTTCGGCAAGTCCTGACAGTGCTTGCCATAAAGATAAAATAGAATGTCTGTTCGATATTTGCCTTGCGCCTGGCAGTCTGATATGCTAGAATAAGAAGCACGATAAAAGGATATTAGGAAAGGTCAGGACAAGCATTTGTTTTCATATATCAAAGGAACATTAGAAGAATACTGGGAAGATACGGTGGTAATTGAGTCGGGAGGCATTGGGTGGAACATTCACGTTCCGCTGTCTGTGCTGGACCGGCTTCCTCATGTGGGGGAGCAGATGAAGGTCTATACCTCCTTTCAGGTGAAAGAAGACTCCATGACGCTTTACGGCTTTCTAAGCCGTCAGGATTTAAAGATGTTTAACCAGCTTCTCGGCGTAAATGGCATCGGCCCGAAGGCGGCACTTGGCATTCTTTCTTCCCTCACCCCGGACGATCTTCGCATGGCGATCATAGCGGAGGATGCTAAGGCAATCGCGAAGGCACCGGGCATTGGCCCGAAGACAGCAAAGCGTGTGATCCTGGATCTGAAGGACAAGATCAGCATGGACGATGTGCTCCCGCTGCAGTTTGCTGGTGGACCGGCAGAGGCAAATGTTGCTGCAGTGGCTTCTGGTGTGGATGGAGCAGGAAAAGAGGCGATAGAAGCACTGGTTGCTCTTGGTTACTCACCGACAGAAGCAACCAAAGCTGTTCGTCAGGTAGAAATCAAGGAAGGCATGAACGCGGAAGCTGTGCTGAAGGCATCGCTGAAATTTCTGGCATTTTAGGATAACAAGCGGGAATCCTTGGTTATTCAATGCAGGTGCAGTTCACCAAAATCATGCAGGTATGCAGGTGCAGAACGATTAAAAATCAGTATTGGAGCAGGAAATGGAACGACGGATCATTACCACTGAGGTGACGGAAGAAGACAAGGTCATAGAGCCCAATCTCCGTCCTCAGCTGTTAGACGAATACATAGGGCAGGAAAAAATTAAAAATAATTTAAAGGTCTACATTGATGCGGCAAAGGCGCGCGGCGAATCTCTGGACCATGTGTTGTTTTACGGACCGCCAGGACTGGGAAAAACAACGCTTTCCGGCATCATTGCCAATGAGATGGGCGTACACATGAAGGTGACTTCCGGTCCGGCGATCGAAAAGCCGGGAGAAATGGCGGCCATTTTAAACAATCTCCAGGAGGGAGATGTATTGTTTGTAGACGAGATCCACCGTCTGAACCGCCAGGTAGAGGAGGTGCTTTACCCGGCTATGGAGGATTTTGCGATTGATATTATGCTGGGAAAGGAATCTTCCGCCCGCTCTATCCGGCTGGATCTGCCGCATTTTACTCTTGTGGGGGCGACGACAAGAGCCGGACTTCTGACAGCGCCGCTGCGTGACCGTTTTGGTGTGGTCCAGAAGCTGGAGTTTTATACACCGGCAGAGCTGCAGGTGATCGTAGAGCGCTCGGCAGCAGTGCTTGGTGTCGGAATTGATCCGGAAGGTGCTGCGGAGATCGCAAGACGTTCCCGCGGAACGCCGCGTCTGGCAAACCGCCTGTTAAAGCGGGTCCGCGATTTCGCACAGGTAAAATATGATGGAGTCATCACCAAACAGGTGGCGGATTTTGCACTGGACATTCTGGATGTGGACAAGGTTGGTCTGGATAATAACGACCGGAGCATTCTTCTTATGATGATTGAGAAATTCGGAGGCGGCCCGGTAGGGCTGGAGACTTTGGCGGCGGCTCTCGGCGAGGATGCAGGCACGCTGGAGGATGTTTATGAGCCATACCTTCTTATGAATGGTTTTTTAAACCGGACCCCGCGCGGCCGTGTGGCGACTCCGTTAGCTTACCAGCATCTGGACATCCCTTATCCGGAACATGGCTGATGCAGCTCGGATTCTGGAATTTGTCTAGAAAAGGCTGGCGGCTTTGGAAAAGAGTTGTAACAGGATCCAATTCGAAATCAGAAAATAGAACAGAAAAAATATGAGATGGCATCAGGAATGTTTGGGCTTCCGGGTGCTTTTTCATAAGAAATCATAATGATACAAAAATGAGAAACTGAAGGAAACACTCTTGTTGAGATGGTTGGAATATGTTAAAATGAGTGCGAGTTCACAGAAATATGTATACAGTATTTTAATATTAATCGATTTATTATATAAGGAAATTTCATGGAAAAGAAAAATTACACGGAAGTGTTTATAGATGGAACCGTTTTTACGCTGGGCGGCGAGGAAGATGAAGCGTATTTAAGACAGGTTGCAGCGTATTTAAATGAAAAGATTGGAGAAGTGCGGAAGTTAGATGGTTTTTCCAGACAAAGCCCGGAATACCAGAATCTGACCATTCAGCTGAACCTTTCGGATGATTATTTTAAAGAGCAGATGCGTGCAGACGGCCTGGAACAGCAGAAGGAAGAACTGGAGAAGGACGCTTACAGTTTAAAGCATGAGCTGATCACCACACAGATGAAACTGGATGCGCAGTCCCGTGAGCTGGAGGTGGCGAAGGCTGCCCCGTTAAAAGATCGGGAAGAGCTGGAAGCTGCGAAGGAAAAGCTGGAGACAGCCGGGCAGGAGATTGAGAATTTGAAGAATCGCTGCGAGGCTGCAAGGCAGGAACTTGCTGCGGCAAAAGCAGAGACTGAGACAGTACGTCAGGAAAAAGCAGCCGCTGTATCAGCGCAGGAAGCTGCGGTTGCGGAAGCGGAGAATGCGCAGCAGGAAACAGAAGCATTAAAGCAGAATCTGGAAGAAAAGACTGCGGAAACAGAACAACTGAAAAAAGATTTGGAAGGAAAATCTGCAGAGTCAGATCAGTTGAAACAGGAACTGGAGGCAGCACGCGAAGAGCTTGCGAAGCTGCAGTCTGAGCAGAGCGCAGCAGAAAATGAGTTGCAGCAGGCTCACTTGAAGAATGCTTCTTCGATTCAGGAATTGTCCCAGCTTAGGACTGAGGCGGAGACTACAAAGCAGGAGCTTAGCCAGGCCAGAACCGAGGCGGAAACTGCAAAGCAGGAGCTTAGCCAGGCCAGAACCGAGGCAGAGACTGCGAGACAGGAGCTTGCCCAGGCAAAGAGCGAGGCAGAGACCGCAAAACAAGAGCTTTCCCAGGCACATGACGAAACGGAAATGGCAGTTATGGAGCTTGATGAGGCACGCGAGGAGAAGCAGAAAGCAGCCAGCGAGCTTGAAAGCATTCGCACGACTGCAGAGGAAACAGCCCGTGAACTGAGACAGACCCGGGAAGCAGCAGAGCATACCGAGGCAGAATTAAAAGCAGCGCTCGCTGAGGCGAAAGCAGAAACAGAGCAGATGCGGATCAAACTTGAAGTAGCACAGAGAGATGGCGAGAGTGTAAGACTGGAACTGGAAACCTTGAAACAGTCAGCATCAGCAGTTCAGCCGGTAGAACAGGCTGCTTCAACTGCAGAGCAGGGAGTGCCAACAGTACAACCAACTGCAGAGAAAAAGCCAGAGCAGGCAACAGGGACTGTAACATCTGCAGCGGCCAGAGAGCAGGTAGCTTCCGTTCTTCCGAAGGCAGTAAAAACACCGGAAGAACAAAAAGAGGCAGACGACCTGGCAAAGCAGGCGGCATTTAGGGCGGCTTTGGCGGCAGCAACACATCCAAACCGCCATTTTATCCGTTAAAGGATACAATATTAGAGTTCCTGTTTGCGCAACGCGTGAACGGTAATGATATCAGATATACAGGGGCAAGAAAGGAGGGACGTTTCGAATCAGATCGGGACTCCCTTTCTTTGCATTGCATATTAGGAAAGCACCGGAGGTGCATCCGCCGATTGGATTTTGCCCTGGAATTGTTAATAGGAGGAAGTTTTGAATTCACGTGTAGAAATCCTGGCTCCGGCCGGGTCAATGGAAAGTATGATGGCAGCGGTCCATGCGGGAGCGGATGCTATTTATATGGGTGGCAGCCGGTTTGGTGCCCGCGCCTATGCAGATAATCCAGAAGAGGATCAGTTCCTGAAAGCGATCGATTACGCACATCTGCATGGTTGCCGTCTTTATATGACAGTCAATACGCTGGTTAAGGAAGAGGAGCTGGACCAGCTTTATGATTTTTTAAAACCGTACTATGAGCGGGGACTGGATGTGGTGATCGTTCAGGATCTGGGTGTGTGGAAATTTATCCGCGAGCATTTCCCGGATCTTCCGATCCACGCAAGCACACAGATGACGGTGACAGGATGGCGCAGCGCAAAAATCTTAAAGGAGCTTGGTGCGACCCGTGTGGTAACAGCGCGTGAGCTTTCTTTGCAGGAAATCGCGCAGATCCGCGATCATGTGGATGTAGAAATCGAGAGTTTCGTCCATGGTGCATTGTGCTACTGCTATTCCGGACAGTGTCTGCTTAGCAGTCTCATTGGCGGACGGAGCGGAAACCGTGGCAGATGTGCACAGCCGTGCAGACTTCCATACGATGTGCTGACGGTAGGTGGGACACCTCTGAAAGGTGCGATCCACCAGATGGCCGAGGGAAAAAAGACAGCGAAAACATGGGATAACAGGAAGAAAAATGACAAAAAGTCAGGAGATAATCGCTATGTTTTGAGTTTAAAGGATCTTTGCACCCTCGACATTCTCCCGGATGTGATTGAGTCCGGCGTCTATTCCTTAAAAATCGAGGGCAGAATGAAGAGTCCGCGTTACACGGCCGGTGTCGTGAGCATTTACCGCAAATATGTGGATTATTATCTGGAACATGGCCGGGACGGCTATAAGGTAGATCCGGCTGACCGGAAAATGCTGCTGGATCTGTTTGACCGTGGTGGCTTTACGGATGGTTACTACCTCCATCACAATGGCCGGGAGATGGTCGCATTAAAAGAAAAACCGGCGTTTCGTGAAGGAAACCAGGCATTGTTTGACCGTTTGGACCGCGATTATGTGAATAAAAAGAAGCAGGAGCCACTTTCCGGTCATGTGACGGTAAAGGAAGGTGAGCCGTTGAAGTTTGCACTCTGGTGTGCAGAGCCGGAGCTGCTTTTGGAAGAAGCTGCTGACCAGAATCCGTATGTGGAAGTTACGGGAGCAGAGGTTCTGACGGCGCAGAACCAGCCAATGGGCGAAGAAAAACTGTTAAAGCAGTTGAACAAGACGGGAAATACACCGTTCTATTTTGAAAATCTGACTGCGGAAATCTCTGGAAACTGTTTTGTACCGGTACAGGCATTGAATGAACTGCGCCGGGAAGCCTTAGAGCAGATGGAAGAGAAACTGCTGGCACCTTTTTCCAGAGTGGCAAAGCAGGAGTCTGGTGCAGACAGAACCGCAGAAACTTGTGATAAAACAGAGACATGCGGCAAAACAGAAACAGGAAGAACCGCAGAAACTGCCGTGGTATCAGAAAACATTCAGGATTCAGAAACACTCCGGATCGTGGAAGCAGCCCAGGAAAAAGCCCAGGAAGCAGCCACGGACAGAACCGGTCTCCACATTTCCCTTGAGGAGCCGCGTCTGTTAAGCACGGCCATTGCCCATCCGGATGTCAGCCGCATCTATCTGGATTCCTGCAGCTTCGGACCGGAGACCTGGGAAACGGCTGTGAAGGAATGCCATGAGCAGGGAAAACAGTGCAGTCTGATGCTGCCTCATATTTTCCGCACGGAAGCGGAAACCTATTTTAAGAAGCATATGGCTGCGTTAAAGGCAGCAGGCTTTGATGAACTGGTGGTAAAATCCCTGGATGAGATCTTCTTCTTAAAGGAACAGGGAGTGGATGAAATCCCCCTGGTTTCCGATGCAAACCTTTATGTGATGAACCATCTGGCCAGAGAGCAGATGAAGCAGCTTGGCATTTCCCGCATGACCCTTCCGCTGGAGTTAAACAGCAGGGAACTGGAGACACTGGGATGTGAGCAGATGGAGCTGTTTGTATACGGTTACCTTCCGGCTATGGTATCGGCCCAGTGCATTGTGCGCACAACGAAGGGCTGCACGAAAAAGCCGGAGCTTTTAAAGATGAAGGACCGCACTGGAAAAGAGCTTCCGGTAAAGAATTTCTGCCGGTTCTGCTACAACACCATCTACAATCCGAGCCCGCTTTCGCTGCTCGGTCAGGAAAAGCTGGTCAGCCGTCTGCAGCCGGGGGCGCTGCGTCTGGCGTTTACCATGGAGTCACCGGAGCAGATGAAAGAAATCCTGGATGCATTCGCGGATCATTTCCTGCACGGAGAAGATACCAAGGACCCGCTGAAAGACTTTACACGGGGGCATTTTAAGAGAGGCGTAGAATAACCGTTTATGATCAATATTGTAATTGAAGTATCCAAATACCTGATGATTCTTCTGATCGCCGCATACACTTACTGGAATTTCAGTTATTTCCGGTTTCATGACTCGGACCGGCAGGGAAGTGTCTGCATCCGGCAGAATATCGCGATGTTTCTGATGCACTTTGTCGCATATGCGGTATTGTTTTTAAAATCGGAGGATGAGCGGGTGCTCCTGTTTTATCTGGCCCAGGTGATCTTTCTGGCCGTTTACACGGGGCTTTACAAGATTTTTTATCCAAAGAGGTCAAGACTTTTAGTCAATAACATGTGTATGCTGCTGTGTGTCGGATTCATCATTCTGACCCGTCTGGATTTTGACAAGGCGATCCGTCAGTTTGTGATCGTTGCTATTTCAGCACTGGTGACCTGGATCATTCCATTTATTTTGGAGCGGGTCTGGCAGCTGGCAGAAATCCCGTGGGTGTACGGCTTTGCGGGATTGGCACTGCTGATCGTGGTGTGGGTGATCGGAAACAACAGCTTTGGAGCGCAGCTTTCTGTGAACATCGCGGGCATTGCATTTCAGCCGTCGGAGTTTGTTAAGATCCTGTTCGTATTTTTTGTGGCATGCATGTTTTACCGAGATACGGAGTTTCGGACCATCGCAGAGACAACCGCCATGGCGGCTGCCTATGTGCTGGTGCTGGTGCTCTCCAAGGACCTTGGAAGTGCGCTGATCTTCTTTCTGACGTATCTGACCATGCTGTTTGTGGCAACGGGCAGCTGGCTTTACCTTTTTTCCGGACTCATCAGCGGGTGCGGGGCATCAGTGGTTGCGTACCAGCTGTTTGCCCATGTGCGGACGCGTGTAGCGGCCTGGAAAAATCCGTGGGCAGACATCGATAACCGCGGCTACCAGATCACGCAGTCGCTGTTTGCCATCGGTACGGGTGGCTGGTTTGGCATGGGACTTTACCAGGGTATGCCGTATAAGATCCCGGTCGTGGAAAAGGACTTCGTCTTTGCGGCAATCTCGGAAGAGCTGGGCGGAATTTTTGCCCTCTGTGTGCTGTTTGTCTGCCTTGGCTGCTTTTTGCAGTTTGTGCTTCTGGCAGCGCAGATGCAGGCGCTGTTCTTTCAGCTGATCGCGTTCGGGCTTGCCATGGTATATGCAGTCCAGATTTTTCTGACGGTTGGAGGTGTGACCAAGTTCATCCCGTCAACCGGAGTGACCCTTCCGTTTGTCAGCTATGGCGGAAGTTCTATCTTGAGTACCTTTATCATTTTCGGGGTGATTCAGGGCCTTTACATTCTGAAGCGGAATGATGAGGAGGACTACGATGAAATCGACTGAAAAGAAGAAAACAGGAAAACGCCTGAAGGAAAAGCGGACAGACCGTAACATCCTGTTTATTACTTATGTGATGGTGGGGCTGTTTGTCTGTCTGATGGGCTATTTCGGCTATTTTCTGCAGGTGCAGAGTGAGACGGTCATCAACAATTCTTACAATGCCCGTCTGGACAGTTTTTCGGACCGGATCATCCGCGGAGAAATCTTAAGCAGCGACAGAACCGTCTTAGCGAAAACCAATGTCGCGGAGGATGGAACCGAGGTGCGGGAATATCCGTATGGCAGTTTATTTGCCCATGTGGTCGGTTATTCTGACCAGGGAAAAACCGGTCTGGAATCGCTGGCAAACTTTTATCTGCTAAGCTCCCACATGAATCTAGTGGAGCAGGCAGTCAATGAGCTTTCGGATGTAAAAAATCTGGGCGATCAGGTGGTGACCACGCTGGATGTGCAGCTGCAGCAGGCGGCTTCGGATGCGCTTGGAGACCGGAAGGGCGCTGTTGTGGTAATGGAGCCGGACACCGGAAAGATTCTTGCCATGGTCTCGAAGCCCGGGTTTGATCCGAACCAGCTGAGCAGTCAGTGGGAGAGCCTGATCTCCGGGGATAATACCGAGGCGCAGCTGTTAAACCGTGCATCCCAGGGGCTTTATCCGCCGGGATCGACGTTTAAGATCGTTACGCTTCTGGAATACATCCGGGAGCATCCGAACACCTGGGAAGGCTTTACTTTCGATTGTGACGGAAGTTATGAATATGGAGACTACAAGATCTCCTGTTACCATGGAACCGCCCATGGGCACCAGTCCCTTTTGCAGGCATTTGCCAATTCCTGCAACGGTGCGTTTGCCAGCCTTGGGCTTACCATGGATCTGGAGCGCATGAAGCGCACAACGGATGAGCTTTTGTTTAACCGGGACCTTCCCTTGTCCCTGGCTTACAGCAAGAGTTCTTTTGCGATGGGACCCGGTGCTTCGGACTGGGAGCGGCTGCAGACCGCCATCGGCCAGGGCAACACCCAGATGACGCCGCTTCACAATGCCATGATCACGGCAGCCATTGCCAGTGGCGGTGTGCTGATGAAACCATATCTGATCGACCATGTGGAATCCGCAGCAGGAGAAGAGGTAAAGAAATTCCTGCCTTCTTCCTATGGAAATCTCATGACCTCTGCGGAAGCGGATACCCTGGCGATGTTTATGCGCAGCGTGGTGACGGATGGAACCGGTTCGGGTGTCCGCACGGATGCGTATTCCGTAGCCGGGAAAACCGGATCTGCGGAATTTGAAACAGGAAAAGAAACCCACGCATGGTTTACCGGATTTGCCCCGGCGGAGGATCCGAAGCTGGTGGTAACGGTCCTGGTGGAAGAGGCGGGCTCGGGCGGTCATGTGGCAGCACCGATCGCCAGAACAATTTTTGATACCTATTTTTCAAGATAAAATAGAGTGATATACCGTTTACAGAAATAATCTTTAGGAGTGACGAAGGAGGAAGGCGCATGTTTCATGCAAAGGAGTATGTGAAAGCAGAAAGCCTTGAGCAGGCATACGCGCTGAACCAGAAAAAAAGCAATGTTCTGGTCGGCGGCATGATGTGGCTCAAAATGGGAAATGGAAACCGCAATACGGTGATCGACCTAAGTGGTCTCGGACTCGATCAGATCGAGGAAACGGAAGAAGAATTCCGGATCGGCTGTATGTGCAGCCTGCGGGATCTGGAACTTCATGAGAGGTTAAACCAGTATTTTGGCGGAGTTTTTAGGGAATGTACCCGTTGGATCGTGGGAACCCAGTTCCGCAACGGCGCTACTGTGGGCGGCAGTATTTTTGGTCGTTTCGGTTTTTCGGATATTTTAACCTGCATGATGGTTCTGGATACGTATGTGGAGTTATACAAGGGTGGAACCGTTTCCCTGGAAGAATTTGCAAAGATGAAATATGAGCGGGATATCCTGGTTCGTATCATCATCAAAAAGGACGGCAGAAAAGCCGCTTATGTCAGCCAGCGCCGTTCCAAGACCGATTTCCCACTGATCGCGGTTGCGGCAGCAAAAAAAGACGATATGTGGTACCTTTCTGTGGGTGCAAGACCTTCCAAAGCAGCGCTTGTGGTACGGCCGGTCCAGACCGGCTGTGAACTTTCGGAGCAGGCGAAGGAAGCAGTCAGCCAGTTTTCTTTTGGCAGTAATCTGCGGGGCAGCGCAGATTACCGGAAGTCTCTGGCAGAAATCTATGTGAGACGGCTGATGGAAGCATTAAATGGGGGGGAGGCATAAGATGAAGATCACACTGATATTAAATGGAAAAAAGACTGAGGCAGAGATCAAGGCCGATACCCTGCTTTTAGACCTGGTCCGCGAAAAGGGCTGTTACAGCGTAAAGCGCGGATGTGAGACATCGAACTGTGGTCTCTGCACGGTATGGCTGGACAAAAAGCCGGTGCTTTCTTGTTCGGTCCTTGCGGCAAGAGCGGACGGACACGAAATCACCACGCTGGAAGGGCTTCAGAAGGAATCCGAAGAATTTGCAGGCTTTCTCGCGAGAGAAGGTGCTGACCAGTGCGGTTTCTGCAGCCCGGGCCTGATCATGAATGTGCTGGCCATGGAGCGGGAACTGGTAAACCCGACGACGGATGAAGTAAGGGAGTATCTGGCTGGAAATTTATGCCGCTGTACCGGATATGCCAGTCAGCTGCGTGCACTGGAAAAGTACTTAAACCGGAAAAAGGAGGCGTAGACCATGGAACCAAAGAAAAAATATGTAGGAACTTCAGTGGTGAAAAAAGATTCAAAAGCACTTCTTTCCGGAAAACCTCTTTACACCGATGATATTGCTCCCAAGGATTGCCTGATCGTGAAACTGCTGCGCAGCCCCCATGCGCATGCATGGATCGAAGAGATCGATCTTTCCAGAGCCTTGAAGGTAGAGGGAATCGAGACGATCCTGACTTATAAAGATTGTTCCCAGAAGCGTTTTACCATGGCGGGTCAGACTTTTCCGGAGCCAAGTCCGTATGACCGCCTGATCCTGGACCAGAGAGTCCGTTTCGTTGGAGATGCAGTTGCGATTGTGGCAGGTGAGACGGAAGAAGCGGTTGATAAGGCACTGCGTCTGATTAAGGTAAAATATCAGGTGTTGGAGCCGGTTCTGGATTTTCACACAGCCAAGGACAATAAGATCCTGGTACATCCGGAGGACAGCTGGAAAAGTCTGTGCCCGGTCGGTGCAGATAACAAACGGAATCTTTGTGCTTCCGCCGAGGATAGCAACGGGGATGTCGATGCTATCTTAGCAGGCTGTGCACATGTCATTGACCATACGTATCATGTCAAAGCAAACCAGCAGGCGATGATGGAGACGTTCCGTACTTTTACGACCATGGATGCATATGGCCGCTTAAATGTTACTTCTTCGACACAGATTCCGTTCCATGTGCGTCGGATCGTGGCACATGCGCTGGATATCCCAAAATCAAAGGTGCGTGTCTTAAAGCCAAGGATCGGCGGCGGCTTCGGTGCAAAGCAGACGGTTGTGACCGAGGTGTATCCGGCACTGGTTACGTGGAAGACCGGAAAACCGGCGAAGCTGATCTACACCCGTTATGAGTCCCAGATTGCATCCTCCCCGCGTCACGAGATGGAGGTCCATGTAAGGCTCGGAGCCGATGAAAATGGAATTTTCCAGGCAATTGACATTTATACTCTGTCGAATACCGGAGCATTTGGCGAGCATGGGCCGACCACGGTTGGTCTGTCCGGACACAAATCAATCCCGCTGTACTCCACAACCAAAGCATATCGCTTCGCTTATGATGTGGTTTACACCAATACCATGTCTGCAGGTGCGTACCGCGGTTACGGTGCGACGCAGGGCATTTTTGCACTGGAATCTGCAGTCAATGAGCTTGCGCGGGAATTGCATATGGACCCGACGGTCCTTCGTGAGAAAAATATGGTACATGAGGGTGACTTCATGCCGGCCTATTACGGCGAAACAGCAAACAGCTGTGCGCTGGACCGCTGTTTGGCAAGAGCCAAGGAACTGATCCACTGGGATGAAAAATACCCGTGCCGCGATATGGGCAATGGAAAGGTGCGTTCCGTAGGCGTGGCGATGTCCATGCAGGGTTCTGCGATTTCGAACTGTGACGTGGGTTCCATTACCCTGAAGTTAAATGATGACGGCTTCTACACCCTGATGCTGGGTGCTTCCGACATGGGTACCGGCTGCGATACAACACTGGCCCAGATTGCGGCAGATGTGCTGGGGTGTGATCTTGACAATATCGTATCCCATGGTGTTGATACGGATGTTTCTCCGTACGATTCCGGCTCTTATGCGTCCAGTACCGCGTACCTCACTGGTATGGCAGCTGTGAAGGCATCGAAGTCCATGATCCGTCTGATCACCGAAAAGGGAGCAGAGTATCTGGAAAAAACGCCAGAGGAAGTAGAATTTGACGGCGAACGGGTGATGGCAAAGGACGGCTCCGCTGCGATCAGCTTAAAAGATATCGGAAACCGTGCCATGGCGAACAATGGAAAGGCACTCGAGGTGACCGAAAGCCATTCTTCACCGGTATCTCCGCCTCCGTTTATGGTTGGTATCGCGGAAATCGAGATGGACAAGGAAACCTGTGACTTTGAGCTGGTCAACTATGTGGCAGTCGTAGACTGTGGAACCCCGATCAACCCGGCACTGGTCCGCGTCCAGACCGAAGGTGGTCTGGGACAGGGCATTGGTATGGCGATGTTTGAGGATGTGACCCGCTCCGAAAAAGGACAGGTTTATGAGAATTCCTTTATGCAGTACAAGCTTCCGAGCCGTGTCGATGTCGGCAATATCCGCGTGGAGTTTGAGAGCAGCTACGAGCCGACCGGACCGTTTGGTGTCAAATCCATCGGTGAGGTTGTCATCAACACGCCATCCCCGGCGATCGCAGGCGCGGTAGCCAATGCGACCGGCGTGCAGATCCGTGAGCTTCCGGTCACACCTGAGAAGATTTTCCGTGAGCTCCATAAATAAAATAAAGTAACGCAATAAGAAACTTGCAAGTTGTCCGAAATAGAGGTATACTAAAGCCAGTCTATGCGACACACCAACACCGTGTTTGTGACACGGTGCAACAGGAGGAATTGCAATGATAGAAGCAACGAGCTGTGGAGGTGTGGTTATATTTCGCGGCAAGATCCTGGTTCTCTATAAGAATTACAAGAACAAGTATGAGGGCTGGGTCCTTCCAAAGGGAACTGTAGAAGCAGGAGAGGAATACAAGGAGACCGCTCTTCGCGAGGTCAAAGAAGAAACCGGTGTCAGCGCTTCCATTATCAAGTATATCGGAAAGAGCTCTTATTCCTTTAACACGCCGCAGGATATGGTGGAGAAAGACGTACACTGGTATCTGATGATGGCAGACAGCTATTACAGTAAACCACAACGGGAAGAGCATTTTGTGGATTCCGGGTATTACAAGTTTTATGAGGCGTACCATCTTCTGAAATTCTCCAACGAGAAGCAGATCCTGGAAAAAGCCTACAACGAGTACCGGGATTTAAAAAAGGCGAACCTCTGGGGCAGCAAGAAGTATTTTTAAGACTGGTTATAAAAACAGGGAATCCAATGGATTCTCTGTTTTTGTGCGCGACGAATGCGGTATGACTACATTTGAGGACTGCCGCGCAGCAGATAAGATCCGCAAAGCAGGTTTTACCTCTGCATACGTGACGCATAGCAAAGAAAACGGAGAAGTATAAGAAGGAGTTTTGAAAGAAATATGAAGTATGATGTCATCATTGTAGGAGCAGGTCCGGGCGGTATCTATTCCGCTTATGAACTTACCAAAAAGTGCAGCGGCAAGAAGATCGCAGTGTTCGATTCCGGTTATTCTTTGAAGAAGCGTCACTGCCCGATCGATGGAGATAAGATCAAGGCCTGCATCAAGTGCAAATCCTGCTCCATTATGAGCGGATTTGGCGGAGCTGGCGCATTCTCTGATGGAAAATACAATATCACCAACGCTTTCGGTGGTACGCTGTACGAGTACATCGGCAAAAAAGTAGCAACGGAGCTGATGGAGTATGTCGACGAGATCAACATGGCTCACGGCGGAGAGGGTACCAAGATGTATTCTACCGCAGGAACCGGATTAAAGAAGGTATGTATCCAGAACCGTCTGAAACTGCTGGATGCATCTGTGCGTCATCTGGGTACCGATATCAACCTGGTTGTTCTGGGCCAGCTTTATGATGAGTTAAAGGACCAGGTGGATTTCTATTTCGAGTCCCCGGTCAGCCACATTGAAAGCCTGGAAGATGGCACTTACCGCGTATGGGTCGGAGAAGAGTCTTACGACTGTGGGAAATGTATTGTTTCCGTAGGAAGAAGCGGAAGCAAATGGATGGAGAAGATCTGTAAGGAACTGGATATTCCGACCAAGTCCAACCGTGTTGACCTGGGTGTGCGCGTAGAGCTTCCGGCGGTTCTGTTCTCTCATCTGACCGATGAGCTTTACGAGAGCAAGATCGTGTACCGCACCGAGAAATTCGAGGATAACGTGCGTACCTTCTGCATGAACCCGAGAGGCATTGTCGTAAATGAGAATACCAACGGTATCGTAACCGTAAACGGACACAGCTACGAGGACCCGGCTAAGCAGACCGAGTGCACCAACTTTGCGCTGCTGGTATCCAAGCATTTCTCTGAGCCGTTCAAGGACAGCAACGGCTACGGCGAGAGCATTGCGCGTCTGTCCAACATGCTGGGCGGCGGCGTTATCGTACAGCGTTTCGGTGATTTGGTGCGCGGAAGACGAAGCACCCAGAAGCGTATCGAGGAGAATATGTTTATGCCGACCTTATCTGCAACTCCGGGCGATTTAAGCCTGGTACTGCCGAAGCGTATCTTAGACGGCATCATCGAGATGATCTATGCACTGGATAAGATTGCACCTGGTACCGCAAATGACGATACTTTACTTTACGGTGTCGAGGTCAAATTCTACAACATGGAAGTAGATGTCGATGAGAATCTGGAGAGCCGCCACAAAGGCCTTTACATCATCGGTGACGGAAGCGGTGTGACCCACTCCCTGTCCCATGCATCGGCAAGCGGCGTTTACGTAGCAAGAAAGATTGCAGAAAGTTTATAAAAGATCGATGAAGTGCGGTTTTCCCTGGTTGTAATATTGGGAAAATGTTACTGTTTACAGGTAGGAATTTTGCTGCACTTCTGATCAGAAAAATGGTTGCCGGACGTTTGTGCAAAGCAGAGAATTCTGCAGCCAGACGTCCGGTAATCGCGTATATGAGGAGAATAGTATGAAATCATCCAATGAACTTCGCACGATGCTGCGGGGCATTGACCGGAAAAGCTATCCGGCATACAAAGCACTGGCCGGGGCATATCAGTTTGGAAGCTATATTCTGGTGATCGACCATGTCCAGGGAGATCCTTTTGCGTCCCCTTCTTCGGTTCATGTGGAAATCCCGTGGAAGGTATCTGGCTTTGCGGAAAACCTGCGGGACCGGGTGTGCAAGCGTGTTGCTTTGCAGGATCATCTGACGAGGCTGTTTTATGCCCAGACAGAGCGCTTCAGCTTCCAGACAAAGGGCTCTGGCAAGAGCGGTCTGATTTCTATCAGCCGCTGCGGTCAGGAGGTTTTAGAGCGCAGTGCCTGTGAGATCAGCCGTGACACCATTACGGTGCGCTTTCATGTGGGATTTCCGGCATTTGGACGTACCATCGATGCGGGCGGGCTGGAAAAGATCCTGTTTGAGTTTCTGCCAAAGGCAGTGGAAAAGAGCTTTGTTGCAAAGAATCTGGACCGCCGGGCAGTGCAGGAGGCCGTATGGATAGCAGAAGACCAGGAGGAACTGCGCAGACAGCTGCGGGAGCGAAAGCTGGCTGCATTCGTGGCAAACGGAGCTATCTTACCACGCAAAAGCGGTGTTTCCGACCAGCCTATGAAGGAAAGTGTGCCGTTCCTTTCCCCAAAGAGCATGGAAGCTTCTTTTGTGCTGCCGCATCACGGCGAAATCCGCGGGATGGCGGTGCCGGAGGGCATTACCCTCATCGTGGGAGGCGGCTACCATGGAAAATCAACTCTGCTTTCTGCTTTGCAGATGGGCGTTTACAACCACATCGCGGGAGATGGACGGGAGTTTGTCCTGGCCGATGACACGGCAGTAAAGCTGCGGGCAGAGGAAGGACGCTCCATCAAAAATACGGATATTTCATTATTTATCAACGATCTGCCAAACCGCAAGGACACCAGAAGCTTTTCCACCACCGATGCCAGCGGAAGCACTTCCCAGGCGGCGGGTGTTGTGGAAGGAATCGAAGCCGGGACCAGACTTTTCCTCATCGACGAAGATACCTCTGCGACCAACTTTATGGTGCGCGATGACTTTATGCAGCAGGTCATCAGCCGGGAAAAAGAACCGATCACCCCGTTTCTGGAGCGGGCACGGGATTTATATGAAAAGGCCGGGATTTCAACCATTCTGGTAGCAGGCAGCTCCGGAGCCTTTTTCTATATTGCAGACCAGATCATTCAGATGGACTGCTACCGCCCGGTGGATATTACAAACCGGGTGAAGGCACTCTGCAAGGAGCATAAGGCACCGAGAACGGAGGCGCCTGGTTTTGTATTGCCAGAGTTTACGGTGGCGTATGGGAAAGAAACTTCCGGTGCAGTGCGGACAATGAGCGATGCGAAGGGCATGGGAGAAGGTGAGGTAGGCTCAGGCTATATGCAGGGACACAGCGAAAAAAGTGGACGCAGCGTGGATGTAGCACAGGAACGCGGCGGAAAACGTGGACACGGTGCAGGTCGTACACAGGAACGCAGCAAGGTGAAAATATTCGGCAAAGATTCGTTCTCGCTTGACCGCGAAACCGTAGACCTGCGCTATGTAGAACAGCTTGCGGACTCAGAGCAGACCGCGGCGCTTGCCTATCTGACCCGCTATGCGCTGGAGCAGCTTGCAGACGGAAAGAGGACATTGTGCCAGATCGCGAAAGAACTGGAAACACAGTATGCGGCAAAGGGCTGGAACCATTTAACCGGATCCTATGTGCCGGGTGGACTTGCAAGGCCGAGAATCCAGGAAGTGTTTGCAGCACTAAACCGATACCGGGGATAAACATTGCATGACGAAAAGACGTCAGAGAAGCGTCTTCTGATTTACCATGTGGAACAACATAAGAGATAAGATTAAAAACGAGATAGAAGAGAAACTACCAAGAGAATTTCATAGGAAAATCCAAGGGAAAATACAAGAAAAAATACGCGACAAAACGTACGACAAGACAGGGATCACACGACAAAACAGTACTTTCCGGAAGAAAAGCGACAAAAGAGACGCTTGAGGAACCGGTAACAGCAGAATCAGAGCTTGCAAACAGCAGAAACGATGTTACAGCAGAATAGGATCAGTGGAAGAAGGAAAAAATAAAAACATTGGATGATGATGGCTCAGGAGGACGATATGAATACAGAAAACAAAAATTCAGATTACGAAGAACTGATGAAGTATTTAGAAGAGGCTCAGGCATATCAGACTGCCCTGATCCTGTTTGAGTGGGACGATGAGACGCTGGCTCCCGAAGCAGCAGGAAGCCGCACTGCCCGGATGCAGGGCGTGCTCTCCGCTTCTTATCAGCGAATCATGATGGATCCGCGGGTGAAAGAACTGGTGGACCGATGCTTAGATGAACTGGAGGGAAGCAGAAAAACGGTTTCGGACGGGAAAACGAAAGAAAAAGAACATCTGCAGACGGCAGGAAATGGAGCGGCATGTTCCACGAGGACAGATGATACAGAACTTACGGAAGAAAACATCCGCCGTGCTATCTTGAAAGCCGCAAAGCGCGAGATCGAGGAAGTCTTCTGCATTCCGCCGGAAGAATACCGTGCCTATCAGGAATTGACAGCAAAATCGACCCACATCTGGACCAAGGCCCGGAAAGAAAACGATTTTGAAGCTTTTGCGCCGGTTTTGCAGGAAATCATCGATTACCAGAAAAAATTCGCCTCTTACCGTCAGAAAGAAGGGCAGAAGCTTTACGATGTCATGCTGGATTCGTTTGAACCAGGGTTTACCATGGAAAAGCTGGATGAATTCTTTGGTCTTTTGAAAGAGCATATTGTTCCGCTCTTAAAACAGGTTATGGAAAGTCCAGTCCGCATCCAGGACGATTTTCTGGATGGAGATTATCCGGAAGAAAAACAGCGCGAGCTGGCAGAGTATCTGGCAAACTATGTGGGCTTTGATTTTTCCAAAGGAGTATTGGCAGTCAGTGCACATCCCTTTACAACCAACCTTCATAACCGTGATGTGCGCATCACGACGCACTACAAATCCCGTGTGGATTCCTCGGCATTTTCCGTGATTCATGAGAGCGGACACGCCATCTATGAATTTGGTATCGATGATCGGCTGAGCCAGACACCGGCAGGGCAGGGAACTTCTATGGGGATGCACGAATCCCAGTCCCGTTTCTTCGAAAATATTATCGGTCGGAGCGAAGCTTTCTGGATCCCGGTATACGGCAAGCTGAAAGAGCTGTTCCCAGAGCAGTTAAAGGGCGTAGGGCGGGAAATGTTTGTCCGCGCCATCAACAAAGTACAGCCGGGTCTGATCCGCACCGAAGCGGATGAACTGACCTACAGTCTTCATGTTCTGGTTCGTTATGAACTGGAAAAAATGCTGATCGAGAAAAATTTGGATGTAAAAGAACTTCCGAAACTCTGGGCTGATAAATATGAAGAATATCTTGGTATCCGTCCGGAAAATGATGCAGAAGGTGTGCTGCAGGACATCCACTGGGCGCAGGGATCCTTCGGATATTTCCCGTCGTATGCTCTTGGAAGTGCCTTTGGCGCACAGATGCTGGCACAGATGAAAAAAGAAATGGATTTTGAAAAGCTTCTGGAGGAAGGACGGCTGGATGTGATCCGGGAGTATTTGAGAATACATGTACACCGCTATGGAAAGATGAAGACCAGCCGGGAAATTTTAAGGGATATGACCGGGGAGGAGTTTCAGCCGCGGTATTACGTGGAGTATCTCGAAGAAAAATATAGGAAGCTGTACGCAATATAACAATTTGTCATTTACTTATATTGTTACCTCGTCTCAGTATCACACTCCAGAAGACCTTCACCAGCATCCAACCGATTCCGCTTGCGACAGCCATGGCCTTCAGCTGATACTGCCCAATCAAGATCCAGGAGAGGATCACGCGCAGTGTAATATGGCTGATGGCGCCGATGAAAGGAATGGAAACTTTTCTCCAAATCTGTGGTATGATTGGTTTAAACGGATCAACGAAAGTGAGGCTATCCTATGGAAATGTTAGAGATCATAAAAAGCAGACACAGCGTCCGCCAGTACAAAGAACAGGCAATCGAACCCTCAAAACGGGTCCAGATCGATTCCTGTATCCAGGAGATCAATGCGGAGAGTGGCTTAAACATCCAGGTGTTTTATGATGAGCCGAAGTGTTTTGACTCTTTTATGGCGCATTACGGAAAATTTTCGCATGTGAACAATTACATTGTGATTGTTGGAAAGGGAAGCGAGCAAGAAAAGGCCGGTTATTATGGAGAAAAGCTTGTTTTGAAATGTCAGGAGCTTGGCTTAAATACCTGCTGGGTAGCAATGACCCATGGAAAAGCGCGTGTGGAGAAGAAAATGGGTGAGAAACTTCTCATTATCTTATCTCTGGGTTATGGGGAAAATCAGGGTGTTCCACATAAGAGCAAAGATGTGAAAACGCTTTGCCGTGCAGACCAGGAGACCGACTGGTTTCAGAAAGGCATGGAAGCAGTCTGCCTTGCGCCGACAGCCATGAACCAGCAGAAATTTTTCTTTGAACTGAAAGATGGAACGGTAACAGCGAAATCACTCGGAGGTTTTTATTCCAAGATCGACCTTGGAATTGCTAAGTATCATTTTGAAGCAGTTACCGGACATAAGGTAAAATGATGGACGCAAAAGAACAGATTGAACAGCTGGCGGCTGATTTTGAAAAAAGCAGAAAGATTCTGATCGGGGTTTTGCAAAAGACGATCGATCTGACATCGAAGATGTCGGACCGGAGTGAAGAGGCGTGACAGATGAAGCATTTGCTGATCCTGCATGAAAAGGCAACACCGGTATCCGTGTTCGGCGTACTGCTCATATTTGCGGGTTTCATGATTTCGCAAAAGAAAAAATCAGGAGGATGTGCGGCGAAACGGTGTCATGTTTCCGAAAAGGCATGAATAGGATGGTTAGAAAAACGGAGCATTTGCGATGTCTGTTGATCAGAAACTGGAAAACCTCTTAAATCTTGCTTTGGATACGAATGCGGAGGAACGAAGCCGTTCCTCGGAATTAGAAACTGGTTTTAATCCGGAAGAAAACACCTGGGAGCTGATCGTAAAGTACTCGGGAAATCTGGATGAGGTGAGAAGTCTTGGCGCGATCGTGGAAGAAATGCGCAATGAATATGCGATTCTTACTGTGAAAGAAAGCCAGATACCACTCATCAGTGCGCTTCCACAAATTGAATATATCGAAAAACCGAAGAGGCTGTTCTTTGCCATCAATCAGGCAAAGGCAGCCTCTTGTGTGAATATTTTGCAGGAAGCACCACCGAACTTAAGCGGGCGCGGAGTTTTGATTGCTGTGCTGGATTCCGGGATCGATTATTTTCATGAAGCCTTCCGAAAGGAGGACGGTTCCACAAGAATTCTGGAGTTGTGGGATCAGATCCAGAACAGAATTTATACATCGGAAGAAATCAACAAGGCACTGGAAAGCGGGAACAGGGCTGCAGCCAGACAGATCGTTCCTTCTGTGGATGTGAGCGGCCATGGAACAGCGGTTGCGGGGATCGCGGCGGGTCTCGATGGAGCATATCGCGGAATCGCCTATGAAAGCGATCTTCTGGTCGTGAAGCTTGGAACGGCCAGACCCGGTGGCTTTCCGCGGACGACAGAGCTAATGCGGGCCGTGAACTACGCGGTTTCGTTTGCCGCAGACCGGTTTTTGTCATTGGTGATCAATATCAGCTTTGGAAATACCTATGGCTCTCACGATGGAACCAGTCTTCTGGAAACTTTTTTAGATGACATTGGCAATTACGGTCGGACGACGATTGTGGTGGGAAGCGGAAACGAAGGCGCTGCGAGTGGTCATACTTCCGGCATTTTGCAGCTGCGGACCACGGAAACGGTAGAATTTACGGTTTCTTCTTATGAGAGCAGCTTCAGCATCCAGCTCTGGAAGTCCTACAGCGACCAGTTTGAGATCAGCCTGCAGGCACCGTCAGGAGAGCAGTTTGGTCCGTTTTCAGAAAATCTGGGTCCGGCACGTTTTCGTTACCGCCGAACACAGATCTTGTTGTATTATGGAAAACCAGGACCTTTCAGCACAGAACAGGAAATCTATTTCGATTTTATTCCGGATGAGGGAACCTATGTAGAAGAAGGAATCTGGACGTTCTTTTTAAGACCGGTGAGTCTCGTAAGCAGGCGATACGATTTCTGGCTTCCCTCTGCCGGGGGGTTAAATACAGCCACCCGTTTCCTTAGGCCGACACCCGATACGACATTGACGATTCCGTCTACCGCATCGAAGGTCATCACGGTGGGCGCGTATAACAGCTATTACAATTCCTATGCAGATTTTTCCGGGCGCGGGTTTACACGTCTGACGAATCAGGTCAAGCCGGATCTTGCAGCTCCGGGAGTCGGGATCATGGCTCCGGCGGTAAATGGAGGGTACCAGTCCGTCACAGGAACCTCGTTTGCGACACCCGTTGTCGCTGGTTCGGCAGCGCTTTTGATGCAGTGGGGGATTGTGAATGGAAATGACCTGTTTTTGTATGGGGAGAAAGTAAAAGCATATTTGAGAAGAGGGGCAGGAAAATTACCAGGAATTACGGAGTATCCGAATCCGATGGTGGGGTATGGGAGACTCTGTGTGGAGCAGAGTTTGCCCAAAATGTAAGGATTTATGTGTCTGTGTGCAGCAGAAAACCCGGCAACAAAATTTTTGCAGCAGTTCCTATCCAGGTAGCCCAAATACGAAATCTGTTGTATAATGTGGTAGAATGTATCAATATTGCACGGATTTCGGAGGTTGGAGCTGCCGACTGCGCTGGAGATCCTTGGAACTCCGGAGGACGTGATTGGGTTATCTGTTCTTTATATGCGGATTTATTTTCTTGGCATGCCATTTTTTATGTTATATAACTATGGAGCCGCGATTCTGCGTGCGGTGGGAGATACGAAGCGGCCGCTTCTGTTCCTGATCATTTCCGGCGTGACCAATGCGGCATTAAATGTAGTTCTGGTAGTCTGCGTTCATCTGGATGTGGCGGGGGTAGCGATTGCAACGGTTATTTCCCAGCTGATTTCCAGTGTACTGGTTTTGTCCTGTCTCATGAGATCGGAGAGCAGTTACCGGCTGCATCTGGCAAAGCTGAAGATCCGGGGCGATTACCTGAAGCAGATTTTTCAGGTTGGAATTCCGGCCGGAATCCAGAGCACCGTGATCAATCTTTCCAATGCACTGCTGCAGTCATCGGTCAATTCCTTCGGCGCTACCGCAATGGCTGGCTATACGGCGGCTAACAATATTTTAAGTTTTATGTATGTTTCGGTGAATTCTGTGACACAGGCCTGCATGAGTTTTACCAGTCAGAACTACAGCGCAGGGAAATTTAAGCGTATGGACCGGGTACTGGGAGACTGCCTGATCTTTACCGTGATTACCGCAGGCGTGATGGGGACCTTTGCCTATGCATTTGGTCCGCAGGTTCTTGGCGTGTACACGGAGGAAGAAGAAGTGATCCGGTACGGAATGGAGATCCTGTCCATTACCACAATTCCCTATTTCCTGTGCGGGATTATGGATCTGTTCCCAGGTTCCCTGCGCGGCATGGGACATTCCGGTGTACCGATGATTTTATCTGTGCTTGGAACCGTTGGAACAAGACTGATCTGGATTTTTGGTGTTTTCCCGCAGCACAGGTCCTTATATGTATTGTTTATTTCTTATCCGGCTTCCTGGTTTATCACCATTGTGATGCAGGTGTTATGTTTTTACTTTGTGAGAAAAAAAGTATGGGCAGCAAAAGTATCGGAGAAAAACAGAAAAATTTGAGAAAATGGATGGATTTACTAAAAAATGAAACGAATTGATTTTGAACATGGCACGGTGACAGGAAATATTCTTGGGGCGGCGGTCCCCATGCTGGTAGCACAGCTGCTTAACTTGCTTTACAACATTGTAGACCGGATCTACATTGCCCGCATCCCAAAAGTGGGAACAGCGGCACTCGGCGCGGTTGGTCTGTGCTTCCCGCTGATCGTGATCATTACAGCTTTTTCCAATTTATATGGAAGCGGCGGCGCACCTTTATTTTCTATCCGCAGGGGCAAAAAAGAAGAATGTGAAGCAAACGCGATCATGAATACCTCGTTTACCATGCTTTGCTTAACTGGCATTGTGCTCATGTTTGCCGGATTTTTGTTTATGCGCCCGATCCTGGCGCTGTTTGGCGCTTCCGAAAGCGCTATGGTTTATGCGCATCCGTATATGATGATCTATCTGCTCGGCACGCTGCCTTCTATGATCGCAGTGGGCATGAATCCGTTTATCAATGCGCAGGGATACTCCCTGATTGGAATGCTTTCGGTTGCGATCGGAGCAGCAGCCAATCTTGTATTGGACCCGCTGTTTATTTTTATCCTTGGATTTGGTGTGCGCGGTGCCGCGATCGCTACGGTTATCTCGCAGTACATATCTGCAGGTTTTGTCCTGTTTTTCCTGACCAGGAAGTCAGAATTGAAGGTACGTTTCCTTCAAAAACGGGAGATAAAACCATGTGCCGGTTATGCACGTGATATTGTCAGCCTTGGCACAGCCGGTTTTGTGATGCAGCTGACGAACAGCCTGGTAACGATCTGCTGCAACCATGTGCTTTCCGGCACAGGAGGCGATATTTATATTTCGGTCATGACCATTGTTTCCAGTGTACGGCAGCTGGTCGAAACGCCAATCTCTGCGATCAACGATGGTTCCTCACCGATTCTGAGCTATAATTATGGCGCCCGCCGGCCGGCACGCGTCAAAAAGGCAGGGATTGTGATGGGGTTCATGATGCTTTGCTATACGGCAGTTATGTGGAGTGTCATCATTCTGGTACCGGATATTCTGATCCAGATATTCAGTTCCGATCCGGTCCTTTTGCAGGATGCGGTCCCGGCGCTGAAACAGTATTTTGCAGCATTTATCTTTATGGATCTGCAGTACTTGGGGCAGACGGTATTTAAGTCCCTGAATAAAAAGAAGCATGCGATTTTCTTTTCGCTGCTTCGAAAGGTTTTCATTGTTGTTCCACTCACTTATTTTATGCCGTATGTGCTGCATATGGGAACGGATGGTGTGTTTTTGGCGGAACCGGTATCGAATGTCATTGGCGGAAGTCTGTGTTTTGCTACAATGCTCTGCACGGTGCTCCCGGAGCTGAAACGCATGGAAAAGGAGAAGTAATGGAAAAAATACAGAATTAGAATATGGTTATGAACCAGAGTTTCAGATCATTCCGTGGAGTGAGAAGAATCAATATCTGGCAGATGGAACGATTGACTGTATCTGGAGCTGCTATTCCATGAATGACCGCGAAGCAGATTATCAGTGGGCTGGACCATATCTGTACAGTCGCCAGGTGATTGCAGTCAGCACAGAGAGTGCTGTTCAGACGTTTGCCGATCTCGCGGATAAGAAAATTGGTGTTCAGGCTACGACAAGGGCGGCAGAACTTTTTCTGCACAAGATCGACTCCAGCCTTCCAGAGGTTAAGCAGGTGAACTGTTTTGCGACAACAGAAGATCTGTTTGCATCCATCCGCAAGGGTTATGTGGAGGCGGTGGAAGATGGAACCGATGCAGTAGAACGGATGGAAACAGTGGAAGCATCCCGTTATGATCTGATCCTCATGGATATTCAGATGCCAAAAATGGATGGCTACACGGCTGCAAGGGAAATCCGGACACTCAGAGATAACCAAAAGGCCAATATCCCGATTGTTGCTGTAACGGCCAATGCGTTTGAGGAAGATAAAAAGAAGGCCTTTGAGTCAGGTATGAATGGTCATATCTCAAAGCCGATCAACCGGGAAGCAATCATGCGTATGCTTGATCAGATCTTCGGACAGGAAATTACGACAGATGAAGGAGAAACGGAGGGTGAAAACAGGTAATATGGAAAAAATGCGATCCTATCCGGGTCTGGATTTAAAACAGAGCGGAATCCTGCTCCGTTACCGGATGAACATGTCAGGACTCAGCGTCCGGGAAATTCAGGATTATCTTGTCCTTTCCTGTCCCCAGCCGGTTTATCGCTGGCTCCGTGGCAAGGCGCTGCCGTCCGTGGATCATCTTTATGCACTCAGCCGCCTTTTTGGGGTACATATGGAAGAACTTTTGGCAGACGGTGGAGAAAATCCTGTTTGCGGGGAAATCTTTCTGGAAAAGCAATATCTGTTGTCTTATCTTGGGAAATTTCGGAAAGCGGTATAATAGCATAAACGGAACAGGTATTGGACTATCCGTCCAATGACAAAAGCAAACAAATGTTTTATCCTCTTGTCATAACCGATTTGGTAATGACAGGAGGTTTTTTTATGAAAAAAGGAAGACTGATTTATGCAGATGAAGACGGAACCTATTATGTGACGCGCAAAATCGATTGCGATATGCGCCCGGTAAGGACTGGGGGAGGTATGCATATTGTAAATTGTTTCCGCCATGGCGGTTTCCGCTCCGTATATGAATTTGACTGTTTTGTGGTGCGTTTTGTCCAGAAACAGGAAAAAGAGACGGTGAAGAACGTTTCAGAACTTACGGAAATCTGGTCTGGCAGTGAAGAACTTACGGAAATACTAAAAAAGCTGAATGCAGAAGAATATTGCTATCTGGTGAATGAGGGCGGACCAAAACTGTGGTCAGGAGGCATGCTCCATCCAGACACTATGCTGATTATCTGCGGGCAGGAACCGGCAGAGGTGATTTACCGCAGAATGGATGCCTCGGAACCGCCGGTGGAAGAAACAGAATTTGTCAATATTCTGGAAACACTGCGAAACGAAGAAAAAATCCCGGTCCCGGTGAAAGACCATATCATACACCTTCTGGAACTTCTGATGCGCGACCAGGGAGGGGAAATCTCTTATTATGTCCATGATCTGGATTTTGGAAGAAACTATGAACCAGGACTGCTCTCGGACGAAATGGGAAAGATCGATTTAAGCTGCAGCCAGTCTCTCTACCGGGAACTGGTTCAGACCAGGTTTTAGAGATGATTGTTCGTACAACGGGTGGAATATCATAATATTTTAAGAAAGATGTGGTTGCATTTCGATAGGATTTATGATATAAGTGTATTAAGATGATTAATACACTTATATCATAAAGGAGAGGCGTGAAGCAGAATGATTCATTTGGACTATAAAGACAGCCGTCCCATCTATGAGCAGGTGGCGGACCGCTTAAAAGAACTGATGATTCTCGGTGTTCTGGAAGAAGACAGCCAGATGCCTTCTGTGCGTTCCCTGGCCACGGAACTGTCCATTAACCCCAACACCATACAGCGCGCTTACGCGGAACTGGAACGGAATGGTTTTCTTTATTCCGTGAAGGGGCGCGGAAGCTTTGTGGGAAGCATTGGCAGACTTAGGGAAGCAAAGCAGCGGGAACTGAAAGAAAAGGTGGCTGTGCTTGCAGAGGAAGCAAAGAGTCTGGGGATGGATGAGGAAGCATTTGTCCGTATGGCAAAAGAGCAGTTTGGAGGAGAAGCATTATGATAGAAGCAACCAATCTCACGAAGAAATTTGATGATATTCTTGCAGTGGATCATATCAGCGCAAAAATCCGGGAAGGAAATGTCTTTGGGCTGATCGGAACAAACGGAGCAGGAAAGAGCACATTTTTGCGTATGGCGGCGGGAGTTTTAAAGCCGGATGAAGGAACCATTACGGTGGATGGCATGGAGGTTTATGAGAACGAGGCAGCGAAACGGAAGTTTTTCTATATTTCTGATGATCAGTATTTCTTTGGAAATGCGACGCCGCAGGACATGATGAATTATTACCGGATTGTCTACCCGGACTTTGATACCTCCCGCTTTGACAGCCTTATGAACAGTTTTGGCCTGCAGAAAAACCGCAAGATCAATACGTTTTCCAAGGGCATGAAAAAGCAGGTTTCCATTCTCTGCGGTCTTTGTGCGGGAACGGAATATCTGTTCTGCGATGAAACGTTTGACGGTCTTGATCCGGTCATGCGCCAGGCAGTCAAGAGTATTTTTGCCAACGATATGGAAGAGCGGAACTTAACACCGATCATTGCTTCCCACAACCTGCGGGAACTGGAAGACATCTGTGATCATGTCGGACTGCTCCACAAGGGAGGTATCCTGTTAAGCCGCGACCTCGATGAAATGAAGATGAATCTGCATAAGGTGCAGTGTGTGTTAAAAGAAGGCGCAAAGCCGGAAGATATAGACGGTCTTGAAATCTTAAAAACGGAGCGCCGCGGAAAGCTTCTGACCCTGACGGTGCGTGGGGAATTAAGCCGTGTGGAATATCTTATGCAAAAGGCAGAGCCGGTATTTTATGAGACCATCCCTTTGTCTTTGGAGGAAATTTTTATCAGCGAAACGGAGGTAGTCGGTTATGACGTCAAAAAACTTATATTTTAAGCTTATGCGCGAGGACTGGAAAAACCGCCTGTGGGCACCGGCTCTCATTGCGCTTGGCTGCTTCTTCCTCTATCCGGTATTTCTGGCTTTTCTGGCAGGAAGGGCATTGCGGGAATATGATACCGTGGAGGCAGGGCTTCGGTGGTTTACAACGGAAGCAATCCAGTGGCTGTCCTTTGAAAATGGCATGACGGTGTTTGGCGTTGTGCTTGTGTCCCTGATCTGTGGACTCAGCAGCTTTTCCTATTTGAATTCGAAAAGCCGTGTGGATTTTTACCACAGTATTCCGGTACGGCGTGAAAAACTGTTTCTTGTGCATTATCTGGACGGGATCCTGATGCCGGCAATCCCATACGCGGTTGCGATGATCGCTTCCGTGATCGTCTGTGCGGCAAACGGAATCAGCACAGAGCTTTTGTGCGGGACGGCAGTCAGTGCTTATCTGCTTCACCTGATTTATTATATCCTGTGTTATACGACTGTGGTGATCGCGTCCATGCTGACGGGGCATCTGGTGGTAGGATTTTTCGGGAGCATGGTACTGATGTTTTATGTACCTTTGGCAGTGGTAATTGTGGAATCGTTTTTCAACACGTTTTTTCTGTCTTACAGTTACGAAAACCATAACTGGATAACCGAATCATTCTCCCGCGTTTCTCCTGTCCTGGAATATATCCACTCCATATCCTGCTATACGGATGGGAAACCGGTCTGGCCGGCAGCAGGAGCCGCTTTTCTGGTTTCCGTGATCCTTGCAGCAGCAGCGATGTTTCTTTACCGGAAACGCCGGTCGGAAGCAGCGGGCCGTGCTATGGCTTTTTCAATCAGTTGTCCGGTTATCCGGGTACTCATTACCGTGCTAAGCGGACTTGGCATGGGTGGTTTCCTTTGGTCGATGCAGCACTCGAACGGGTGGATGGCATTTGGCGTTATTTGCGGAAGCATCATTGCCCATTGCGTGGTTGAAAGTATTTATCATTTTGATTTCCGGAAGCTGTTTGCGCATAAACTGCAGCTTATATGCTGCGCGGCAGCAGCACTCGCTGTAGTGTTCTCGTTCCGGTTTGATCTGTTCGGTTATGATGCATATCTGCCGTCCGCCACAAAAGTCCAGTATGCGGCAGTGGATGTCAGCATGCTGAACCGCTGGGTTTCTTACGGATCCGTTGAGAAAGAAAATGACGGACCGAATATGGGCTACACATATGCAGATGAACTGTCCGGAAATTACATTGCAAAACACATGCGATGTACGGACCTGAATACGGTTCTGAATCTTGCGGCAGCAGGCATTGAAGAAAACCGGAGACTGAAGGAAGCGTGGAATGAAGAAGGTGTACGGAGCGTTGAACCTCTGGGTACGGCAGAACTGGCAGTTCCGGCAGAAACAGACGAAACGTACACCCGGCCGCTGTACACGATGGCAACCATCTGTTATACATTAAAGAGTGGACGCGTGGTAAGCCGGAATTATACGATTGATATGACAAAAAGTTATGAATTGCTGAAAAAGCTGGAACAGGATGAGGAGTACCAGAATGCAGCTTATCCGCTTCTTGCTGCCAGACCGGAACAGTTTGTCAGCGTCCGCTATCGGAAGAGCCGTTCTACGGGAGATCAGAATCTGAAAAATCTGACTGCTTCCCAGCGTGAGGAATTGCTCCACACGTATCAGCAGGAGTTTGCCGCCCTGACACTTGACGAGATGAAAAAAGAGATGCCAACAGGACTGATCCGTTTTACGACAGAAGAGGAAGAACAGGCGATCGCGTGGTGGAACCAGAAAGAAAACCGCAGTCAGATTGAAATGTACCCATGGAAGTATTCGTACAGTAATGATGTGCGGAATGAAGCATTTTATCCGGTTTATCCTTCTTTCAAAAAAACGATGGCTTTGCTGAAGCAGGCAGGCGTATCCGTTGCGGATGACAGTATTTCTGACCGAATCGTTTCTGTGACGGTGCGTGGGTATGCACCGGGAAGTGATCAGTATCAGACAATCACGTTTACGGATCCTTTAGAGATCAGCGCGCTTGGAGATATAACCCGGAATGAGCGGCTGCTGTATTACGATCCGATGTATGAGGAGGAGGATTTTGATGTAGAAGTGACTGTGGCAGACACATCGGAAAAAACAGAACAGGAAGATGATATCCAGAATACCTATTACAGCTTTTTCAAAAAAGGAGAGATTCCTGCTATTGTAAAAGAACGGATGGGATTTTAAGAAAAAGGAGTATCGCAGAAAGCGCAGCTGGCGCAGTGCGGTACTCCTTTTGGATTGCTTTGCATAGAAATTAAATTTTGCATAATTATGCAGCTGATAAAATTTACATCAGGTTGGCTTCCGGCATATTCCGCTGTTCCTCGATCAGGTCAGCCAGTGTGGTGTGGTCGACAACGTCGTCGATGGCATCTTTTAATTTCTGCCAGACAGTCAGGGTGGTGCAGCGCCCGGCGTGCTCGCAGTGGTTGATGTCTTCGTCCAGACAGGAGACCGGTGCGAGACTTCCCTCGGCAGCGCGGAGAATCATGCCGACCGTGTATTCCTCCGGCTTTCTGGTAAGCATGTAGCCGCCCTGGGCCCCGCGAATGCTTCGCACGTAGCCAGCCTTATGAAGAAGGGAAACAATCTGCTCCAGATATTTATCGGAAATGCCCTGGCGTGCGGCCACCTGACTGATCTTGGTGCACTCATCCGGATTCAGTCCGAATTCGATCATCATACGCAGTGCATAACGTCCTTTGGTTGATACTCTCATGGTTATTCCTCCTTGTATGCTGCCGTTCACGTGTATGTGCCCGGCAAGTGTTGCTGCCCACGCATTACGCAAACAGCAACGGCAATCATCGTATGTCATTGTACAGGAAAATGTGCGGAATGTAAATGGAATTGAGCTGACTTGAAAAAGTAAATTCCAGTGCAAAAGTAAATTC
>NZ_QUEH01000018.1:0-10817 GCF_003477935.1 Clostridium sp. AF32-12BH
TTTTTCAGTTTTTGATTGACTACTTCCATTTCCTTCATTGTTTGTAAATGAAGTTCATTATTTCTTTTTTCATATTCTGCTTTTTGATCTGCAAGACTGAGTCTGGAAATACTGTAGAATAATCCGGCAAAAAGTAAAAGTATAAAACCTGCCATGAGTATTGTTGTAAACAACACCGTTTTCTGGTAATCCGTCAGCACATTGTCAACAACTCCCCTTGCCACAATGCATACCAAAATGGTGTTGTTGCTTTCTATCGGGCAATACCCCAGATAATAGGGGTTCTGTTTTCCCAAAAGTGCAACTCCAGATTCTCTGTTATCAAACTTCTTTTTGAACAAATCAGCCTCTTCTTCTGTAATAGCCTGTTCCCCTTTTAAATGTTTTAACAAAGAATAATTACGCAGGTATTTATCACCACTCTGGTTCGTATACGTAATATTTCCGTCATGATCCAGCATGAACAAATATGCTTTCCCATGATAACCTTTCAATTTTAACATGGAATCCAGTTTCGAATGATCATACACAGTTCCAATTGCCGTATAAGTTTCTCCATTGATCGTATATTCCTGACATGGAATCGCAACCAGATAACCATCTTTTTTCTTCTGATCATAATCAAGGCGCACCAGTTTTCCAATATTGTATCCGTTCTTTAAGTCCAGCAGAAGTTTACTTGGCATATCAATCCGCATTTTTGTTCCACCTGCTGATATTGCCTGACCATTTTCCTGAAGGAATATAAGTGTACTTTCCGATTCTTTTTCCCATGCTTCAAAGAAACTTTTGTTCACATCCGTTTCAAGAGACAGCTCCCTCTCATGAAGTAAAAATTCCTCAACCAACTGCAGCTGGCTGTAGTACCCACTCACCTGAAGATCATAGGTCTGTTGTATCTGTTCAACAACAGCTCCCATACTGCTTTTTCCATTTTCGCTGATATACTTCTTAGACTTACTTATCAGATACTTGATACAAACTAAGCTTAAAAGAATAATAAGTAGTATAAGCAACAGCCTTGTTATTTTTTTTCTTTTCTTTACCGTTTGTTCTATCTCCACTTTTACTGTTCAACCTCTATATAGTCTTCCGGTGCTGACGGCTGCTGTCCTTTTGACATTGCTGCGATCCATGCACTTGATAATGTTGTATCTTTAAGCTGCTCAATCTCACATTTCGGATTTATTTTTTTCAAAACAGACATTGTGGTGTCTGTAAGAAGAATCGAGTATTCCTTTTCTTTGTCTATTTTCTTATCATTAACTGTCAAGTCCTTTAATGAAAATCCACCTTCCGCTTGATTGACGATCATTTTCATACCGGATGCAATTGGTAATTCGTATTTGTTGGTTATGTAAAAATTCTCATCAGCATCGGCGAGATAATTTTTCACGAGTTCATAAACCTGTTTACCATTGATTTTTGCAACATATAATGCTGTATCTGAACTCTTCGCTGTCATCATGCCAACCCGGCTATTGGTGCATTCTCCTTTGTACATAGAAGAAGTGAAATAATAATATGGCGCCAGAGCCAGCTGTGCATCATTTTCTTCTCTGATCGTAGTTAAAATGGAAGATGCTGCATCACGGCCATTTCTATCGTTCAGTGAAATGGAATATTCATTTTCAAAATTCACCGTTGCTTTTTCTTCTGGAGCTTTACGATTCATTACACTGCAAAAAATATCATAAGCCTGTGTTTCATCCATTTCCCCTGACAGTAATCCGTGAACAGCCTCAAGACTTGCATAAAAAGATTTTTGAGCGGAATATCGGATATAAACGGCATTATTATTAATTTCCTCTTCCAGTCCAGGCACATCCTGCATCATGGTTGGAACATCTGTATTCAATGAAATGACGCCGCTTCCATCCGCAATCAGCTTTTGCCCCTCTTCTGAAATCATACAATCCAGCACATCCAGTGCAGTATCCAGTTTCTCCCGGTCTTTTTCCAGATTTTTGTTAAATGCAATGTTTAAGGACGGAGTCATGTATACATAGGATTCATCCGATGTCTGTGAAAAGTAGGGAATACGGATCAGCTCCGCATCCATCTGGTTCTGCAGCTGCTGCATAACCGTCGGATGTCCATGAAACATTGCTGATTTTCCCTCGACAAACATCTGGGTTCCTGTATCGATGTCAATATTGATATCTTCTTTACCAAAGTGCGAGTCCTTAAGAAACTGACTGGTTTCTGAAAAAATACGTTTCCATAATGTATCATCAAACTTCACTTCATCCGCTGCAGTCTCTGCACCGTTTCGCCATTCAATACCATCCAGGCTTGTAAACTCACCGATTGCCGCCGCCTGGATGATTTCATTATTAGACCAGTCTTCCCCAAGATCCATGGAATACGGTTTTATGCCATTATCATAAAACTGCTGACAGGCCTGTACATATTCCTCATAATTTTCTGGAATCTTTACGCCATACTGATCAAACAGTGTTTTGTTGGCAATGATCGTCTGCGGAATACCACAGATTGGCAGCCACTGGATTTCATTCTCCTCATTCTTATAATATTGCACCGCATAAGAATAGTACTTGGAAACAACATCATAAGAAGCAAAATCCATAAGATAAGGCTGTAAGTCCTGTGCATCTGTTCCAGAGAATCGACGTACTGTTATGATATCCGGTAATTCATCATGTTCTTTAAAATAACTGTATAAATCGGTATCATTGTTACCAATAATAAATTCAATATCCTGATCAGGAAACTGTTCATGGATATAGGGTGCAATATTTTTCATCAAACGATTTTCCCACAGATAAACGGTAAGATGATCATCGTTTTTAGATACTTCTTTCTTTGACTGTCCACATCCAGACAAGACAGCAGTTGCTACAAGTACACCTGACACCACTGTTATCAGACAACGTTTTGCCTTTTTCATACTTTACCTCTTTCTTTCCTGGTAAAATCATTATTGTTACGTCTGTGAAATAACTCCATAAAAAAGCACTGTCAGACAGACAGTGTACATCATTTCATGCAACTGGCTGCCATTTTAAAGGCCCTGTAGCTTTGCGTCCCAGACTTTCATCTGGTTTGCCGATTTCCTTATTATAGCTTTTAAACTTATGTAAAAAACTGGTTTTATTATACTATAGCGCTCTACTGTACACAAGAAAAACATTACCGTTTTAACGCCTGAAAACCAAAAAAAGAACAACCGATAGACGGTATGAAATGATGTGCTTGAATATTCGTATTAAGCCATATCTGCATCACTGCGTCCATATCGCTATCGCTGTATTGTCTTAATTCTATATTCCGTACACTGCCATGCCCGCTATTGCGGATAATACGATTAAAAGAATAGGCGACAGCTTCTTCTTTGCAAAATGCCTATACCCAAACATCGAAGCAACCAGAATTGCCGTAAGGATGATTGCCTGCAAATTAATCTGGATTGCTGAAATCGCTCCAAAGCAGTTTCCAAAGACCATATAAATACCAGTTGCAAGAACAATGCCGATCACACAGGGCTTCAGACCACGCAAAACCGCTTGAACATACTTGTTTGTGAACCTCACATGACTAAAGTCACGTGCTTCTCAGCCGCTTTAAGCGACAAGACTAAATATCGGCGGATACGCCTGTAACTTAGAACAGCGCAACTATGCGCAATGTCCATGCCGGATACGGCAGGTTTCCACATTACAGGTAGTCCACTGAATATCTGCCTGCATTCATGCGGATTTAGAGTCTGCCAATACATCGTGCAGCACTCTCAAATCTGCATAAACACATGAGGTTCTACGCTTTATTGAAGGAACTTTTGCCTCCAGTAAAGACCTTTCCGTTTCCGGGAAGGGTTTTAATAATTCTCTGATAAAATATCTTGCTCCAATATTATAGGATGCAGATAAATCACAGTTGTATGTTTTCCCATTTTTGAATACACACAAGCTGTGATTCTTTTTGCTTCGCTCTACCATACCACTTCCATCATAAGCAAGCCTACTGGTATTGTAGGCACAGACCCTCGCCAGTCTCATTCCATGTCTGTGAGCCTGATGCTCGCATATATTCTGAATATCCCGTTTTCTCCACATATGAAGCTGCTGACGTTTCTTTCCGGAAATAACCCCTTTTATCTCTAAGTACTCAAAGACCAGTACATCTGCCTGATATTTCCCCGCATATGTTACGATTGCATTTGCGATTTTCCTGGATAATTCCATGTTTAGTCTTTTAGCATAGGTCCATCTGCTCTTTATCTGCCCGGAACCATGTTCTCTTTGAAATCTGCGAATTCTGCCCAAAACATGGTACAGCCGGTCTTTGTCACTGGGGAAATCTATAAATTTTCGTCCCAGAATAGTTCCGTCTGAACGCATGATTGTGCAAACCGCATCCGTATTGATTCCCAGATCTATGCTACAAATGATTTGCTCATTTACAGCATGCTTCGTCAATATCACATCCTCCGTATAAGAAAATCTCAGAAAATATTTTTGATGCTTCTTCTCCAGAACTGGGGCCATAGCGCAAACTCCTGACCAATGTTTTCTCAGATATTCCATATCTGTATGCAGCAGAGAAACGCGAAACCATTTCCAGTCATAACCATCATATAATTTTAGATATGCAACATCTTCCCCTGACTCGCTCGGTTTGTACATGACATCTCTGTAAAATACCGGCATCGCATGATTTTCATATACGAGCTTCGGCTTCCCTGATAAATCGCCGTTTTCCCATAATTTCATTCGTGTTTTATAAGAAGATACACTTCCAAGTGCATGCTGAATCGCTGCGCGCCTCAAGTAAGATGGCATTTTAACAAAGCGCTGATCAAAATCAAATCTGGCCACATTTTTCTTTGTATTATGTACAAGATGTTCCGCTTCATTAAACCGCTTTTGGGCATTCTCAATTTCTGAAAGTTCTTCCCATACTTCATGATAAACTTTAGTCAGATAAGAAACTGCCTGACGATAAATCCTCAGTGTATGGTGAAGGGGAATATTCTGTTTTTTAATTTCTACACCATAACTGGATACCGTCTTCATAAGATTTTCCTACTTTCGCTTTTCTTTCTCCTTCTGCCCTTCTATGTACGACAAAACCTGTTCTTTACTGCGCTCACTCACTGTCACTACACAATAGGAAGGATTCCAAAGGTGTCCACCCCACAACTGCTGTTTTAATTCCGGATGTGAAAGAAATAACTGTCTGGCAATATTTCCTTTCATGATTTTAATCATGTCAGAAATAAAGAACTGTGGGCGACAATCCACAAGCAGATGAATGTGATCCGGCATTACCTCCATAGCCAAAATCTGAAAGTGATACTCTTCCGCCAATCCTTGTAACATTTCTTTGCATTCCACATCGATTCCATTTGCTAAAACTTTTTTACGGTATTTTGTACACCATACCAAATGATACTGTAAAGAATAAACATAACCTCTACCATACGAAAGACTATTTTCCTTAATATTAAATATATTATTATCCATATTTATAGTATACCATATGTATTGCCAAGATGCAAATGTATGTTCGATTCTTATTTATATTTTTTGCACGCCTAACTCATCACTAAAGTAACGAGAATGCGGCGTGCATTTTTTCAATAAAGCTATATTCAGAATCTAAATTTACAAGTGAATAATCTTTTACCTGACACACTGTAAAGTCTTGCTCAATCCTTTTTATTTCCATAGACTTATTCATTATCCTTTTTCATGAATTCAATATATTCCTGCCCCCAATTATGCATCGCTTCTATTACCGGATGAAATTTTTCCCCAATTTCTGTCAGCGAATATTCTACCTTAGGCGGAATCGACTCATATTGTTTTCGCTCCACCAGACCATTTTCCACCAATGTCTTTAATTGAACAGATAAAGTCGCATGTGTCATCTTTGGCATAAGACGCAAAAGATCATTGAAACGGATGGGACCATCTTCCAGATAATGCATAATTAAGACAGCCCATTTTCCTGAAATCAAACTCTGTGCTGTCGCATAAGGACATTTCCCAAAACGATCTTCCATTGTCGAATCCGTTTCAAATAATCTTTCCATATCATTACCTCTTATACATCAAATTCATCTTTTAAATCCATCATTCCACGAATCTCTGCATGACCATTCTCAAGATAGAACATTCCCATCTCCCAGCCATTTTTATCATACAGATTCATAATCTGTGGCATTGCTGTACGCACCTTTTTCAAAAGAGCCTCATCTTTCACAATCTTTACAGTTCCATCATAACGCATAAACTCGTTGCCATTAACGGCTAACACTTCAACGTGGGGATTTTGCATTAACTGCAAAAAAACATTTTTGAACGTACCACATCCAAAATATAATTTACCATCATCTAACATATGGAATCCAAATGGACGTCCCTTTGGTTTATCTCCATCTGTAGTCAAAAAATAAAATATTTTTGCCTCATCTAAAAATTGATTTACTTTTTCAATATTTGTCATATTGGTATCCTCCTTGTTTATATAGTCATATTTTTGAACTGGTTTAATTATATGACTGATAAAGTAATGCATCAAGTACGATTATTTTTGATACTTGGTATCTTGAAGAATACCTATGTTATCTACACAAATTCCGACTTACCGAATTTTCCCTTCACATCTATTCCACTGCCTGCAACCACCCAAAATGGTCGAGTTGCCGGATTGGTTGTCAGCCCTTTCCGTTTTTCAAAAATCAGCCCAAAATGCCTGACATCTAATCCACTGCCTCAAATCGTGACATCTAATCCGAGGTCACAACCTGACACACATTTTGCAGTAGATATGTTTCCATATAAGAAAACCGAGCTTTTTCAGAAGTCTGGCTTCAAATCCAAACCTCCAAAAAAGCCCGGAAATACGCCGCTTTCTGGCACTTATTTATCTTTTCTTGACATCAATACTACCGTCTCGACTGTTGTTTCGGTTTCCAAGGGAAGTTCTTTCACTTCCTCGCCATCAATAGGCACAGGGAAATTGAATACAATCTTCTTTATCCAGCTTCCGTCTTTTCTCTTTTCCGGGAACATCTCAATTCGCTCGATAAAGGCTTTCATAAACTCTTTCTGTTCTGCTTCCGTTGCGGAATGGTAGACTTCATCAAATGCCAGTAAGAGCCGATAAATGTTATCGCCGGAGATTTTCTCCTGCTGGATGCTGCGTATCTGACTTTGCAATTCGCCAATCTGAACTTCGATTTCCTCTATCGTATCATACTGTTCATCATATCGGCGCTGCAAATCCAAAATTTTTCTGTCATAGTGGGCATCGTTGATGTCCAAGGTATCCATCTGACGCTCCAAGCGGCTTTTCGTTCCAAAGGCTTGCTTTAGCTGTCCTTGCAGAACGGCGATCTGCTTTTCCATATCCTCTGTATCAACCGCCGTTCCGATTTTCGCTTGAATTGCTTCTACAAATCGGGGATTATTGACCATAGCGGAAATGATCTTTGCCACAAATTTATTGATTTCCGTCTGCTCGATATTGAGCCGGAAGCTACACTCATGCCCTGTGGGTGTAACCGTATTTTTGCAGTAGTAATAATACCGTGTTTTCTTGTCCTTGCTGTGTGCCTTGGCGATATTGCCGTACATACTCTTGCCGCAGCATGGGCATTTCAAGATACCGGACAGGATGTGTGCGTGGTCTGGATTGTTGACCTTTTCCCGCTTAAAGGAATTGATCTTGCGCTTTTCCTGTGCCAGATACCAATCCTCTTCAGAAATGATAGCTTCGTGCTGTCCTTCATAAACCGGAAACTCCGACTGCTCAACCACGTGCATCTCGTTTCTTGTACCCTGTTTCTTTTCAGTTCTTCGTCTGCCGTAAGCAATCTTTCCCATATAAACAGGATTGTACAATACATTTTTCACAAAATCTCTTGAAAATCCCGGAATGGTGTTATTCTGTCTTAGTTTCTTTACATAACCATTGCGGTTCAGATATTTTGCAACTCCTGCAACACCCTCATTAGTGTGAATGTAGCGGTCATAAATGACACGAATTACTTCCACTTCATCCTCTGCAATGACAAGGTTTCCGTTTTCCAGTTTGTATCCATAGGGAGCGAAACCGCCGTTCCATTTGCCTTCACGAGCCTTTTGCTCCCGTCCTGCCATTGTCTGTGTGCGGATATTTTCTCGCTCAATCTCTGCCACCGCAGACAGCACAGAGATCATCAGCTTTCCGGCATCCTTGGAGCTGTCGATGCCATCCTCCACGCAGATCAGATTAACACCGAAATCCTGCATGAGCTGCAAAGAGTTCAGAACATCCGCCGCATTTCTGCCAAATCGGGACAGCTTAAAGACCAGCACATAAGAAACATCATCTTTGCCGTCCTGGATATCGTTCAGCATCCGTTGGAAGTCCTGCCGCCCTTGGATGTTCTTGCCGGAAAAGCCTTCGTCAGAATACTCCCCGGCAATAATCATATCCTCGTATGCCGCATACTTCCGCAGCTTGTCACGCTGGGCATCCAAACTGTACCCGTCAACCTGCATAGAGGTGGACACTCTTGTATAAAGATAGCATTTAAGTTGTTTCTTTTTCAGAATCTCCACCTCCCTCATTCATTTCTTTTACCACAAGTCCTTCGTTGCGGATATAATACTCCAAAAGCCACAGCACATAATCCGGTGCATGGCGGTTGTCCAATTCCCACTCGGTCATAGTCCGATAAGGGATATGGACGAGCTTGCAAAAATCTTTCCGGTTCAGTCCTGTGCTTTCACGCAACTTAATAATTCTGTTTTTACAATCCATCCGTCTTTTCTCCATAAAAGCAAAAAGTACACGTTGCGTAATCATTATAGCATAGCCGCAACGAATACGCAACGTGTACATTGCAAATTTTACGCAGCCTTATCCGTCAGAAGCTGCGCTTGATTACTTTCCTCGGAATGCTCCACTCCCTGCGGTGCGTCCTGTTCCAATTTATCCAAAACCTGATGTCCATATTTCTGGAGCATCTGGCTCATAACATCCACACAGCGGTCAAATGCCGCATTATATTTCGCTTCCTCATAATATTTCTTCAATAGGCGATTCCTCCATCAAAGTTCCATATCCTGTCCACGCTTCCGGGCAGGGTGTTCGTGTTCCTGTGTTTGCTTTCCTCTGATGAGGATAGAATTGATAAAAGCCCGAACCTTTTCGGATGCGATTTCCAGTGCATCCAGAAAGGGTTGGGCTTTCTTTTTCAGCTCTTGATATTGTTCATGCAGCGCATCGTACCGCTGCTTCCATGTTTTTGCACTTTTCTCCGCTTGCTCGAATTTCTGCTTGTACTTGATCTTCTCTGCCTTTTCCGCAAAGCTACTGACAGCATAATCTTTGAGTGTGCGGCATTCATCCGGTGTCAGTGTGATATTGTTTCCGAATGTGGCTTTTTTGCCCATTACTTCAATGTCCTGCACTGTCAGCGCAATGGTCTTTGCCGCCTTGGTTTCCTTTTGCAAAGATTCCAGTTTCTTTTTCTGTTTTGCTGTGGCAGCTTTGGCATCCTCCAAATTCTGTTCTGCCTGTGCCACCTGCCCGGTCACAGCTTCCAGCCGCTGCTGTTCTGCCTGCACCTTGAACTGGGTCACAGTCAGATGTTCCTCGGTGCTTCCACGTTCTCCACGCTCCAGATCGGTATATCCGGCAACTCGCATGAAATGAAAAAAGTCATCCTGCAACACACTGTAGGATGACCTCAAAATCTTTTTTCCTCTTGCGTTCAACATTGGATTACCGTCCTCGTCAAGCACCGGCTTGGACTCCCATTTCTTACTGCGGCTGACCTGTGTGATGACCTCCTTAACGGTTCCCCGGAGGGCTTCATCCTTGCATCGCTTCGACCAAAGTATCTGCTTTTCCACCACCGGGATATAAACCACATGAAGGTGGTAGTGGTACACATCTTCGCCCAAAGCTTCGGACATTGCTCGGTTGCGCTCATCGGCGTGCATCACAGCGGAGAGGATATACTGCTCACCACCTACGATCTCCGCAGCGGCTTTATAGGCATCGGCATAAAATTGTTTTGCAAATTCATAGCCGCCGCGGTTGTAGAAGTAAGCGGAGTTCACATCGAAAACCAGCTCGCCGTATTTGACGGCATCGGGTTTCAGACCTCTGGTGGAGATCACACCATCCTGTTCCATCTGCTCAAACATTTTTACATAATCGTCCGTGGGTGCTTTGAAATGGACGTTCAGAGAAGTGCGTTCCGGCACGATGTCCTGATTGCTGTAGCTGTCCTTTTCACGCTCATTGTGTTCCTGTACCTTCGCCACATCCGCAGGCGTTTCCAAGTCCTGATTCCGGGCTACGGTACGATCTATTCCATCATTTCTTGCCATTGAATTTTTGCCCTTTCTTTGGGATTTGCAGACAGCGGGGAGCTACGGAGAAGCACTTTTTCAAAGTGTAATAACCCACTATGACACTTTCATCCATACTGGCTGCAAAGTGCCGTGGGCTCTCCGAGGGCTCTCCCGAGGGGGAATGCGGTCACTGCGGTGACCTCTGCTGACCAAGGCGAAAATGTCTGCGCCTTTTCCTATGGTCAGCCCCGTCTGCATGAAGCTGTTCTGTGTCAACTTCCTCTTGCAGCCGGTGTCCACAGACACTTTTTCAAAAGCCTGTGAACATAGAAACAGCCCGAACGAGAGGATGTGTGCTGTTTCTATAACGAGCGTTTCACGCTCTTTTGCTGCGTACATACGTACCAGCAATGGGATTTACTCGACCTGCCGCCATTCCTCCGGAATGTCCTCCGGTACGTACGTACACGGCGAATCTCCGTAAAACCCATTTATATG
>NZ_QUEH01000018.1:10827-90762 GCF_003477935.1 Clostridium sp. AF32-12BH
CGTACACGGCGAATCTCCGTAAAACCCATTTATATGAGGTCTTGCCACAGCTTCCACACCCATAAATCCCCACACCCGCCGTCCGGCAGAGTTGGTGATGTTGTTGCAATGTTCCAGATTGAATCTCCCGGCATTGGCAATCATGGCGTCGCTGAAGCTGCGGGCTTTCAGCGGTGCAAGGGAATTTTCTTCGCACCACATCCGGTAGATTTCATAGAAATCCTTGGAGCTGATGGACGCATCCGCTTTACGCTGGATGTATCCCTCGGAATCCATGAAATCAAAGATATTGTTGTTGTCACGCTTGACCGCTTCCCGGTTTTCCCGGATACGGTCACTCTCCGTAAACTTAAAGTTGTTGGCAACAAGCCGCTGTAAGCCTTCAAATGCCCACAGGAAGATACCCTCGGCTTCAGCTTTCATCTTCTCTGCAAGGTCAGGATCATCGGCTCTGTCCATGGGCTTTTCTTTGGTGGTCAGCACAAGTTGTCTGCGGTAAAAACCGTCGCTGCGGTCATACAAAGCTTGCAGATCGCCGTTGCTGAATGCAAGCAGCCGAGCAAACATCCAGCCCTGATAACTCTGCTTGCCCTTGCGTTCCAAGTCCATTTTGCCCTGTGCAGTCACGATGGATTTTACATAGTTGGTCTGGCGCAGAGCTTCCATCCGCATATCATCATCCACGCACAGCAGGATGTGTTCCAGATCAGCACGGGCGAAGCGGTTTTCGGAAATTTTTCCGATGCTGCCGTCTTTCATATTCGTGCCGAATATAGCGGACAGCACCGCACCGATTTGGGATTTGCCCTCGCCGCCGTTGCCTTTAATCACCATCATGCGCTGCCCCTTGTTGGAAGGAATCAGACAGTAGCCGATAAACTCCTGCAAAGTGGGGATGTCCTCCGCATGGAGCAGCCCATCCAGAAATTTTAGCCAGGTCACAGGTGTAGGTGCATGAGGATTGTAAACAACAGGCAGACGGTTTCGCACGATAGTCGGTCTGCCCTCGGTAAATGTGCCGTTCAGCAGTAGCGTACCGTTGGACAAATGAATCCGATCCTGCTCCGGTGGAAAGTCTGGCACTTGCGCTTCCAGTTTCAGCACTTCCAGAATGTTGGTGATCTTCCGGGGGATATTGTTTACGGCACAGAATTTCAGCTTGTCGTAAATCTCCCCACGCAGAGGGAGATCGTCCGTCACTCGACCATTGGGCGTGAAAAAAGCTCCGTTTGCGAAGATGATTCTGCGCTCCTGCAGAAATTCTTCACAAAACAGAGCTTCGTTGATGTTCTGCCCGTCAAACCAGACAGGCAAATTCATATCAGGCGTTTTCCGGTTCTTCGCCATGGTGCGCCACCTCCTTTTTCTTTCGTGTGATGTACTCTTGCAGAAAAGCAATTTTGCCGTCCTGCATCAGCTTGTCCACCAATGCCACCCGTTCTTCCAGATCACCCACCGTCAGCACATCTGCCATATATTCGATATAGCAGTGCATCTGGCAGGCTTCCACAAAACGGTCATCCAGAGCATCTTCCGGTGTCTTGGGTTCGTATCGTACTTTCCAATCTTCCAGCAGATGCAGATAATCCGTCAGCACCCGAAAACACAGCATTTCATCCTCCCGTAACTGACGGATATAGGGACGCTTCGGCTTGATCATAGCTGCGGCAGTGGGCGGTTTTGGGTCAAGTCCAAAGTCCGCAGCCAGCTTTTGCGCTGCTTCATAACTGCTCAGATCGAACAGCCTTGCCACAAGGTCGATTACGTCCCCCTTGGCTCCGCAGCCGAAGCAGAAAAAATAGTCCTCATTCAGCTTCAAGCTCGGATGCCTGTCGTTGTGGAACGGGCAGCAAGCCATGCCATTGTGGCTCACTTTCAGCCCGTAGTGTTCGGCGGCTTGCTTGACGCTGATTGCCGCCTTGATGGTTTCATAGATTGTCATAGAAAACCCTCCGTTCATAATATTCTGGAAAGCACGAAGCCCCCGCCGTGATTGGCAGGTGCTTCGCTCCTTCTATTATGGTTATGACGGATTTTTCAAAAAACAGGCTAATGACAGGACAATCCTGTTTCAAAAAACAGGACAACTTATCTGAGGACGTAGATTTCTTCACATTTACATGATATAATTAGAAAAATGAAAAAACAGGACAGGAGGGCAAGCATGAATCAAGAATTGATGACATTGGATTTCTGGCAGGATACGGTCATATATGAGAGCAAAACATTTCCTGTCGGTACGCTTGCCTGTGATGCACTGAATGTTCCTGTGAATACCATTGCAAAAATAAACGAGCAATGCGAGAAAATCAATCTGCTGCTTGGAATATTAAACGCCGGACAGGATGCTTCTGCACTCTGTCCTATTGCAAAGGAAGCTGCTCTGACGATGCTTGATATTCTCAGTCAAACACCGCCGTTCTCCTATATGAATATCTCAAAGCACAGAGAACGGATTGAAAAAGTCTTTACTGTGGACAATGCGCTGAAATATGTGGAGTTTGCCATAAAAGCCGCAACCAATTCTTTGCAATTTGAAGAAATCCAGAACTTTACCGATGCGATGATGCTCCAACGCTATACCGCAGTTTTCGGGCATCTGGCATACTCCCTTGGGGAATACCAAACGGCCATGCTTGATTTTGCAGAACAATCGGACGGAAACGAAGCAGACCGCACCGCAGAGGGTTTTGCAAAAATGTTCGGCGACTATTTTCCGCCGGAGTTCTCTATCATGGAGGGCAATGCCTGGATGTCTACTTTGAATAATTCCGTTCAGTATATATCGGTCATCCGTCCCGGCGAAAAAGTTGCGAAGCTGGTCAAGCGGATGCACTATGTATCCTTTGTAGGGATGTTCCGGTCTGATCTTTTTGAGGGCTTATGTGTTGGTCATGCCCCGAAAAAATGCAAAATCTGCGGCAAGTGGTTCCTCACCACCAACGCAAGGCACACCAAATACTGCGGTGGCTATGCACCGGGGGACAAGCTGCACCGCACTTGCCGTCAGATCGGTAATCTGAAAGGTAGAGAACAGCGAGAACTTGCGGACGATCATCCGCTGAAGCAGATTTATGAGAAACGGCTGAATACCATAAACCGCTATGTGAAGCGTGGTACTCTGGACGCTGATCTTGCGGAGGTTATGAAGAAGCTGGCAAAAGATAAGATGCTCCGGGCATTGAGCAATGTAGCCTATGCCAAGGGCGATTACGAAAAGGAAATGGGACAAGCTGCTTTGCTAAATGAGAGTCTAAATTATAGGAACACTTAAACTCGGAGGGTTATACGAATGTTAGAATTAACGAAAGAACAAATGGAGGCTATTCAAAAAGCTATTTCAAAGAAGGCTGAAGAAAGTGTACAGGAATTTGATAAAGAATTAGATGTTGTTGTGAGCAAGCTATCAACAGAAGGGTGGACTTTACCCGCAGAATTAAATATTTACGCAGTCAAAACAATAGCAAACACGAACAAATTGGATGATATCAATGCATTTTTGAAATGGTTTTTTACAACAGAAGATTTTCAGAAAACCAAAGATATGGTGAACGGAATCAAAGCATCTCCCATTAAAGAAGGACTGAAAAATCTCACAGACCAGTGCTGGCAAGCATTTCAAAATAAATTGTATGCTGTTTGTGCAACATCGCTTCTCTCGGTTATCGAGGGTATTCTGTCAGAATTTAGCGATGACAAACAAGATGTAAGGATGATGAAAGTTTGTCAAAAGAAGGTCGATACCTTCCCGTCAACAGGAAGTACAATTCAAAAACATGTATGGATTTCTTATAACAACTTCATCCGAAATCTGTATCAAAAAAGCGATTTCTCTGCCGATGAACCTGAAACGATAAATAGGCATTGGCTATTACATGGAAGATCGGATTTTGAAATTGACGAGATGGATTGTATCCGTCTCTTTAATGCAGTTCAAAGCCTATGTATGATTGTAAAAGTAGAAGCAAAAGAAACACAATCTGAGAATTAAAATCAGGCTACTATTCAGAAAGCATTTGTTAGAAGGGAGGTGCGCTATGCTGAATGATTTTACATGGAATATGACCGGATACATACTGAAACACCCTGTCAATCAGTCTGTTAACGGCATCATCCCCTATGTGGCAGAGCGCATCTTCCAACTGGAACCGGAACCGCCAGCGGTGGACAGTCTGAATGAATATATCCGGTCTGCCTTACAGGAGAAGAATTTGATATATTTCTCGTTCTTTCTCCACCACTACGAACCGCAGCTTAATAAGCGCATCAAGAGCTTTCTTGGCGTGGATGGCGGCGATTTGTACGACACAGACCGATTTATAGATATAAAGCTCTCCTGCCGGGAGCAAATGCTCCAAAAGCTGATGGACTATGACCTTGCCAAGGGTGCAGAGTATGCTACATACATTTTCCCGTTCATCCGGGATGCTATGCTCCGTTTTCGCATGGGCGAAGAAAAATGGTCGGTGTCCTCTCTGACCAATTACAAAATGGTGCGGTCAATGGCTTGGCTGTACCACAATACCAAGGATGCGGTCAACGAATTTTCCAAGAAATACAACTGCGATCTTGCCCTTGCGGAAGAATATCTGAAAGTTGTCCGTGGAATCCGCAATCAGCAGCCTTTCTATGTCACAGACGAGGACGGCGAAGAAACAGGCGAGGATGTAGCCCTTGACGATAGCTGGAACTATACCGATATCCTCTGGAACGGCATACAAGCAGAAAAGGTGCAGCAGGCATTTGAGAAACTGAATTACCGGGAACAGACCTTACTTGAAAAACGGTTAGCAATCTGTATGACCTGTGGGCGAGTTGGCTCATGGAAGAACCGCCCCACTTTTGAAGAATTGGCGATTATGTTTGAGGGCAGCACTGCCAGCGGTGCAGAGCGAGCCTACCGGAAAGCGGCGGACAAACTGACAGAACTGCTGGTTGCCGAAGGTGCGCTCCATGCTGTCCGGCTGAAACAGAAATCCAAAACCAAGCGCAAAAAGAAAATCGCCGCCGCAATCTACGAATACCAAGCAGACTGCGACGGCGAATGGGGCGAGATTTCATTTGATTTTGAGAATGGTACGGCAGAGATCATTCGCCTTGCCGATTGGGATACGATAAAAACCAACCGCTTTGCGAACAAGGCCGTAGCCTATCTTCTGAACTGTGAGAACGAAAAATTGCCCAAGGAAACGATGGTGGCATTTGAATAACGAGGGAGTGAGATATATGGAGCAATTACTGATTGTTGAAGATGATATCGGTTTGAATCAAGGCTTATGCAAAGCGCTGAAAGCAGATGACCGTCAGATTATATCCTGCCATGATCTAAAAGCGGCAAGAGAACAATTGCTTTGCGGGAGTGTATCCCTGATCCTGCTGGATATCAATCTGCCGGATGGCAGTGGGCTTGAGCTGCTTCGGGAGGTCAAGGAAAACCTGCCCGGAGTTCCTGTTATTCTGCTGACTGCCAATGACACCGATCTGGATATCGTAGACGGACTGGAGCGGGGCGCTGATGATTACATTACCAAACCCTTTTCTCTTTCGGTTTTGCGGGCAAGGGTGAATACCCAACTGCGAAAGCAAGCGTCAAACCATAAAAATGCGCCGTTCCATATGGATCTATTTCACTTTGACTTTGAGGCTATGACCTTTTATGTGGGAGATTCAAAAGTGGAATTGAGTAAAACAGAACAAAAATTACTGCGTCTGCTTGTTGAAAATCGTGGTCGAACCATGACCCGTGGAGACCTTGTAGACCGGATCTGGACAGATGGCGCAGAATATGTGGATGAAAATGCTTTGTCTGTTACGATCAAGCGACTGAGGGATAAGCTTGGCGCACAGAAATATATTAAAACCGTCTATGGAATCGGTTATAGCTGGGTGACAAAAGATGAATAAAACCGGCATTGTGATCATACTGCTGTGTTTTCTGGCGGCGATAGCTGTTGTATTATGGGAGCGGAGAAAGATCAGAAAAACGATGGAAGAAATCGAAAGGATGCTGGACGCTGCCATGACCGGCTCCTTTTCTGAAACCAATTTTGATGAAAGCCAGCTATCTGCATTGGAAACGAAGTTTGCGCACTATCTTTCCGCCGCAGAAGCATCTTCTCAAAACATAGCGCAGGAAAAAGACAAAATCAAAACCTTGATTGCGGACATTTCCCACCAGACGAAAACGCCGATTGCAAATCTGCTGTTATACAGCGAGCTTTTGATGGAGGAAACTCTGCCTGAATCGGCGAAGGCAAATGTGGAGGCGCTGCACAAACAATCGGAAAAGCTGCGATTTCTGATCGATTCTCTCGTAAAGCTTTCCAGACTGGAAAATGGGATCCTTTCACTCTCCCCCCAGCCGGCAGCGCTGCAGCCGCTGCTTGAAAGTGTGGTAGAACAATATACTGCCAAGGCTTCTGAAAAAGGATTGTCTTTGCAAATGCAGGATACAGATGCTTTTGCTGTATTCGACTTCAAATGGACAGCGGAAGCGCTGGCTAATATCGTAGACAACGCCATCAAATATACGGAGCATGGCACCATTACTATTTCTGCCGTAAGCTATGAAATGTTTGCAAGGATCGATATATCGGATACCGGTTCAGGCATCCCGGAAAGTGAGCAAGCGAAGATATTTGCTCGCTTTTACCGCTCAAATAGTGTGCAGAAACAAGAAGGGGTCGGCATCGGCTTATACCTTGCCCGACAGATCATATCCGGCGAGGGCGGTTATATCAAGGTTGCTTCCGTTCCGGGAAAAGGAAGTACGTTTTCCATATTTCTGCCGAAATAACAACAATTCTATCAAAACTGTTAGATTTCATTTTCCGCCGGAAAGAATGTGGAAAGATTCCTATGCGATAATCTGTATGTATCAAAGGATCATTTCCTTTCATACATACAGATTTTTTCATGGAGGTACTCATTTATGGAAGTTTTACAGGCAAAAAACCTGAAAAAGATTTATGGCTCCGGCAATAACGCAGTTCATGCGTTGGATGGAGTTGATTTAAGTGTAAAGAAGGGCGAATTTGTTGCAATTGTCGGCACATCCGGCTCCGGCAAATCCACGCTGCTGCACATGCTGGGCGGGCTGGATCGCCCTACAAGCGGCACGGTCATGGTGGACGGACAGGATATTTTCTCCCTAAAGGAGGAAGCGCTGACCATCTTCCGCCGCAGGAAAATCGGCTTTGTGTTCCAAGCATATAATCTTGTTCCGGTGCTGAATGTGTATGAAAATATTGTTCTACCCATTGAGCTGGACGGTGGCAAGGTCAATAAGGATTTCGTACAGCAAATTGTACAGACACTTGGGCTGGATGATCGTCTGGATGCGCTGCCCAATCAGCTCTCAGGCGGTCAACAGCAGCGAGTAGCCATTGCCCGTGCGCTGGCGGCAGCACCCGCTATCATTCTGGCAGATGAACCCACCGGCAATCTGGATTCCAAAACCAGCCAGGATGTATTGAGCCTTTTGAAAGTCACCAGTCAAAAGTTCGCCCAGACAATCGTAATGATCACTCACAACGAAGAAATTGCGCAGATGGCAGACCGCATTATCCGTATCGAAGATGGTCGGATCGTCTCCCAGAACTAACGGGAGGTGGCTACGATGAATGTCAAAAACAGAAAATGTATTCGAAAGCTCAGCTTAAAATCTCTTTATGCGAACCGTCGCCGCAATCTGATCGCTATTTTTGCCATTGCGCTGACAACGCTGCTATTTACTTCCATGTTCACCATTGTCTTGTCACTGAACGCCAGTTATGAAACCTACCAGTTTCGGCAGGTAGGCGGCTATGCACATGGCACCTTTAAGGATGTTTCCCCCGAGCAGGCGGAACGCATCGCTGCCCACCCAAAGGTGAAGGCTGCGGGGGCACGGAAGGTAATCGGTATCACTGCGGAGGGGGTCTTTGCCAAAATACCGGCAGAGATCAGCTACATGGATGCCAACTGCACTAAATGGAGCTATGCAACCCCTACTACCGGACGGATGCCCGAAAGCGGCAAAGAGGTAGCCATGGATACGGCAGCGTTGCAGCTGCTTGGCGTAACGCCGGAGCTGGGCGCCGAGGTCACGGTTTCCTATTCCATTACGGACAAGGATCAAACCGCCTTTACTGTAACAGATACCTTTACGCTGGTGGGCTATTGGGACTATGATGAACTAATGCCTGTTCATTACATCAACATCAGCCGTGATTACGCAGATGACATCGAAGCGCAGGCAGTGAAAACAGGGTTACAGTCTTTCCGCACCGATTTGAATGTCATGCTGGCCTCCAGCACAAACATTCAAGGGCAGATGGAGCAGGTGGATACCGATCTGGGCTACACATGGGACAGCTATACCGATCCCAACAGCGTCCGGATCGGCGTCAACTGGGGATATACCTCATCCCAGCTGGAGTCGCAGCTCGATCCAGAGCTGATGGTCGCCATAGCAGCTTTTTTGCTGCTGGTGATTTTTACCGGGTATCTTATCATTTATAACATTTTCCAGATCTCTGTTGCGGGGGATATCCGGTTTTACGGACTTCTGAAAACCATTGGCACAACGCCCCGGCAGCTCAAACGCATCATTCGCCAGCAGGCACTTCTGCTTTGTCTGATCGGCATTCCGGCAGGGCTGCTGCTGGGCTACGGCATCGGCGCTGTTCTGGTACCTGTTGTCTTGCGCTCCACCCAGTTGGAGGTGGGCATTACCACCATCAGCACTTCGCCTGTGATCTTTGTTGGCTCCGTGCTGTTTGCCCTGCTGACGGTGCTTTTGTCCTGCTCCAAGCCCGGGAAAATGGCAGCCAGGGTTTCTCCGGTGGAGGCTACCAAATATACGGATGCAATGCAGACCAAGAAAAAACAGCGCAGCACCCGGGGAGCGAAGCTCCATCAGATGGCCTTTGCCAATCTGGGACGAAACAAAAAAAAGACGGTGCTGGTGGTGGTGTCTCTGGCACTGTCGGTGACGCTGTTCAATGCGCTGTGTGCCTTTGTGGGCGGCTTCAGCATGGAGAAGTATGTATCCTTCACGACCTGCGCCGATTTTATCGTCAGCACGCCCGACTATTTCCGTTACAACCCGGCAGATGAATTCATCACGCCGGAACAGATCGAAGAGATCGCAGCAAACACAAAGCCCAGTCTTTCCGGCACGGGATATGCTGTGCGAAAACCCGTATATCTTTGGATGACGGAGGATGCTCTGCGGCAGGACTATGCAAGGTACGAAAGTGCTGAGCAGTTGGACAGCCATATGAGCCGCATGGAGCACCGGGGCGATATGGTGATGGGAGATACCAGAATCGAGGCTCTGGATAACAGCCTGTTTGACAAGCTGCAAGTGTTCGACGGAGATATTTCTCCTATGCTGGAGCCAAACAATAACGCTATTGCCATTGCGGTTTCCTTAGATGACTACGGTAATCTGCCCAATCCTGAATACTACCCCAAGGTGGGAGACACGATCACCGCCACCTATGCGGACGATGTGAAATATATCGACAGCCGCACCGGGGAACTCCGCACCGAAGATACACCGGAGGAGTACTTTCAGGAAAAACTGTATGGAGCCAGAGATGTAGAGTACACGGTCTGCGCCTTGGTAGAGCTTCCGTATTCCATGAGTTATCGTTATGGTGGTATTGGATATGAGACAGTTTTGTCTGTGGATACCGCACAGAGGGACAGCGGTGGTGCGGCCATTCCGATGCTCTACCTGTTCGACACAGCAGACGAAGCTGACGAGACCGAAGCAGAGCAATATCTATCGAAGCTCACTGCCGGTGAGTTTTCGCCCTTGATGTATGAAAGCAAGGCCACGGCTCGCTCTGAGTTTGCTCAGTTCCGGCAGATGTTCCTTCTGGTAGGTGGTATCCTCTGTGCTATCATTGGGCTGGTGGGACTCTTAAATTTCTTCAACGCCATGATGACCGGTATTCTTTCCCGCCGCCGTGAATTTGCTGTGCTTCAGGCTGTAGGAATGACGAACCGGCAGCTCAAAACCATGCTGATCTACGAGGGATTGTTTTACGCAATGTCCTCCGTAGCGGTGGCTTTTATTCTGTCGCTGGCGGTGGGACCTCTTGCAGGAAAAATGCTGGGCAGTATGTTCTGGTTCTTTGAGTATCGATTCACCATTCTGCCTGTCCTGCTGACAATTCCGGTATTTCTTCTGCTGGGGTGGCTGATTCCTTGCATGATGTATGACAACGCAGCGAAATGCAGTGTTGTAGAGCAATTAAGGGATGCTCAATAACTGTTAAGCAAAAAACGGCCCTCTGCCAATGAAAAGGCAGAGGGCTGAAATTTAATCTAAGGGTTTATATTCCTCCATTCTGCGGGATGTTAGATCATCCCAAAATATTTGAATGCTTCTCGGATTGCTTTCTCTTTTTCCAGCGGGCACTGTGGCTGTCTGGAATCCTCGGACTTCGGCAAATTATAGTTCTTACCACCCCCCACATTTTCGCTTAATTTGTGAGATCTACAGGTTAGATACCTTTAACCCGCTATGTGTTTTTATCCACTCAATTAAATTTTTGATCTCAATTATAACATCACCATTCTTAATACTGTACAATGCAACGAACAAAGACAGAATAGTTACGATCATCATGATCCACTGCAGTTTTATGTTTGATTCACTGCTTCTGTATTCAGCCGCATCATTCAATAGCTTTAGGATATTATCAATTTGCACTTTTGTTTCTTTGATTCTTTTAGATATACCTTCAAGACTCCTTGACGATACAGAACCTTTTTTATAAAACTGATGTCTAAAGGCTTTGACGTCATCGTGATCTATAGACTTACCTGAGAATTCTGAAATAAAGCGATAACAATAATATAGCTTTCGTTCAACTGCAACTCTGACTTTTAGAACAGAGGATGTTTTAGTTTTTCTAATCACTTTGCTGATTTTTTTATTGCAGATCGCAATGTCTCTATCTGCAACATATTCCAATGTAGCCGCAGTTAAATAAACCCCATATATATCCGAGATATCATGGTGGGCTATCTCCGGCAAATGATCGTCTCTGGAGTAATTTCCGCCGCAGAAAGCAGATAAACGTATCCCCTCATTTTCTCCATGCTTATAATCCCAGCATACGCAGGCGTTATACGTTGGTGCATAGTCGGCAACTCTGTCAAACGAGATACTATCCCAAAACTCTAAATTGCGACGCTCATTACTGGGACGGATATTGGTTGAATATGTTTCAAATGTCGGTGTAAATATTCCGTCGTCCCAAAAGCGAACGGAATATGTCTTGCGAATTTCCATCAATATTTGCCACTTCAGTTGAGAAATCATCTTATAGATTTTTTCTTGACGAACATTATTACCAGTATGAGATGATCTACCAAATTTTTTTACAGCATACCAAGGTGTATTGAATTGTCTATAAACCATTGTATATCCAGAATACTTTTTCTTACATACTTCTGCGATCTTAGTATTAAATTCTTTTGTAATATATACACGATACTGTACTAAAAGAAAAGTGGCTGACAGATTACGAAGAGATACGGAAAGATCAGAACAAGATTGTTGGAGCTTTTCGTTTTTACGAAACTGAACTGATAAAATATGTGTAAAAGCCTGACCATCATAATACCGACCAAAATTGTCGATCTTATCAATATCCTCACGGGAACGAAATGCACCAAAAGGGGCTATCTTATTTCGGCGAACACATTTTTTCAGTTCCTTAATAAACTTTGGCAGGTCTTCTTTTGGAAGATAATCGTACAAATCTATGTAGTCTAACTTTACAAAACTATCGACATCCTTCTTTTCTATGTAATCAAAACCTTGCGGCATATCTGCAGCTTCTTCTTTTGAAAATAGATCATCATCAAACCGATATTTCTCATGTTCTGAAAGTGGGAATATCTTTGCCAACTGCAATCTCAGTGTTCTGTACAGAGAATACGAAGATTCAGCCAGTTTATCTGAAAAAGACATTGTATATCTATCGAACACCTTGTTGTAGGATAATTTCATCGCACACACTCCTTTCGCACGATTATATGGGTATTTGCTTTATTCTTAGAGATTCTTGTAAAAAGGTTCAGCGGCAAGAAGAAACCAAGCTCCTTGCCACTTTAAATTATCAGCTATCCAAAGATTTATACTCTGTGACAATTTTCAAATAGGTTTCGGGATCGCCGTTCAGTATCAAATCAGCATATCCAACCGGGTCATTGTAAATCAGATAATCCAGTTCTGACCGCTGATACATATTGTCGGCAACCTCCTTTTCCACGGCGATGGTGTCAATAGCAATGATGCTGCCATCAAAGAATTTCAGCTCTACACAGGCAGTATCCATGTTGAACTCACAAGAAACCAATCTATCCATAAGAAACCTCCATTCTGCGGGATGTTAGATTATCCCAAAATATTTGAATGCTTCTCGGATTGCTTTCTCTTTTTCCGGTGGGCACTGCGGCTGTCTGGAATCCTCGGACTTCGGCAAATTATAGTTCTTACCAACCCCAATCCCACATTTTCGCTTAATTTGTGAGATATACAGGTTGGATACCTTTAACCCGCTATGCTCCAGCACATAGTCCTTAATCTGGGTGTAGGTTGCCCCATCTTGAAATTCGGACATATCCATATCTTCCAAAGAGAACTCAACCCGAATCTTTTTCGAGTCGACCTCACCCTTGGAAAGCAAGACAACCGTCTCAACATGCCCGCTCCACGGGAACATATCCACAGTCCGCACCCGCTCTACCTGGTATCCTCTCTCGCCCAGATATTTCACATCTCTTGCAAGGGTCGCGGAGTCGCAGCTAACATAAACCACTTTTTTCGGTGCCATTTTCACGATGGTATCCAGACACACGCTGTCACAGCCCTTGCGCGGCGGATCCACCACGATCGTATCAGCATAGACCTGGTTCTTTTCATACTGCTCCGGCAGCACCTCCTCTGCCTTTCCTACAAAGAATTCCACATTTTCGAAATGATTTAATTCTGCATTGGCTCTCGCATCGTCGATGGCCTGGGGAACGATCTCGACTCCATACACTTTTTTTGCCTTCTGGGCAAGGAACAGGGAGATGGTTCCGATGCCGCAGTACAGATCCCATACGGTTTCTTCCCCGGTTAAACCGGCATATTCCAGTGCCGTTCCGTAAAGCTTCTGGGTCTGGAGCGGATTGACCTGATAGAAGGATAATGGAGAAATCCGATAGCAGACATTGCCGATATAATCGGTAATATAACCAGGTCCATACAGATTTACGATTTTTTTTCCCATGATGACGTTGGTCTTTTCGCGGTTGATACTGCAGGAGATGCTGACCATATGCGGCGCCGGAATCTCTGTGTTTGCCCTGGTTCCTGCTGCCTGTGCTCCCATTCCTGCGTCATCTGTCTCTGCGCCCTCAGCTGTTTCCACATGTTTTTCCGGGAACAGCTTCACCAGACGCTCCACCAGCACCTCCGCCGCTTTCAGCTTCTTCACCCCTCCATTCAGTACCAGACATACCATCAGTTCACCCGTGGTAAAGCCTTTTCGGATCAGTACATGGCGCACCAGACCGCGGTGTGTTTCCTCCTCATACGGCGCAATATGGAATTCTTCCATAAAAGCGCGGATACAGTCCAGGATCGGCTGGTTTTCTTCCACGCCAAGCAGACAGTCCTCCTGTTCAATGATGGCATGGGTGCGGCCTGCATAAAAGCCGGTGATGATACGGCCATCCTTGTCTTTTCCAAACGGAAACTGTGCCTTGTTGCGATAACGCCACGGCTCTTCCATGCCGATGATCGGCTCCATGGGAATCTCCGTGAGTCCGCCGATGCGGCTTAAGTTGTTGCGCACCTTATTTTCTTTAAATTTCAGCTGCTCCTCGTAGCTCATGGCCTGAAGCTGGCATCCGCCGCACTGGCGGGCGGACGGGCAGCGTGGGGTGACACGGCAGTCCGATGGCTTTACCACCTGCATCAGACGGGCAAAGCCATATGATTTTTTTGTTTTCATAACCTTGGCTTCCACCACATCCCCAATTACGGCATCTTTCACAAACCAGGTGAAGCCGTCGGTTTTGCCGATTCCTTCCCCGGTATCGCTCATATCTTCTATCTGAACCTGAAATACATCATTCTTTTTCCAATCCATGTTTCGCTCTATCCTTTCATCCAGTTCCAACCCTGATTCTTTCCTATCATTTTACGGGTTTTCTTACCACTGCGCAAGTCTTCCCTTTTTGTTTATCACGATTTCTGTCAAACCGGCCTTGCTGCCATCTTTTTTCCGTAAGGACTTTCCTTTTATTTCCATCCTTTTCCGTAAGATTTTGTTTAGAAACTTTCCGCTTTCTTCACAATCTCCTCAAACTTTAGACACATTTTTCCAGTATCATATAAGCATGATGTGAGGGAGAGAAAACCAAACGAACCCATCATCATAATGGACAGCAACTAACAAACATGTTCGTTATGCACCTGTTATAAAAGAGCCCGGCGGCACCAAGCGCGCAACCGCTGCCGGGGTCGTCAAACAACAACCCGTTTCCCGGATGACACACCGGATGAACGGTCCTATATATTGGTACACAATACATTACCTCTTTCCCCTTTTTAATCAGAAAACGCGCCGGTTTTGGCGCGTTTTCTGATTTTTTCTATTCTTTTAACACTCTGTTGTCTTCCGGATATTCGTCTCCAGCAGCCGGTTATATCCAAGCCATCCCTGGTTGTCCCCCGCACCGCGCAGCACTTCGATCATCGTCTCCATCTTTGCGTCTGCGTTGTCCGCGAAGTTTAAAGCCATCGCTTCTAAGAGAGCCGGTTTTTTCGGGGAACCGTACTCCAATTCTCCGTGATGCGCGAGAATGCAGTGCTTTAACTCGCTTGCCAGCTTTGGCGGAAAGCCTTCGATGGTGCGCATGCGCTCGCCAACCATCTCTGTTCCGATGATGATATGGCCTAACAGCTGACCGTCATCGGTATAGTCATTTGCCGGGAATGTTGACAGCTCTTTGGTCTTACCGATGTCGTGGAACATAGCTGCAGTTAAGAGCAGGTCGCGGTTTAACATCGGGTAGGCAGACGCAAAGTAATCGCACATCTTGGTAACGCTTAACGTATGCTCTAAAAGGCCGCCTACAAATCCGTGATGCACGCTCTTGGCTGCGCTGTGGAACTGGAATGCCTTCGCAAATTCCGGATCCTGGAAGTAGCTGTCCAAAAGCTGTTTCAGATATGGGTTTTTTACAGATGCAATAAACGCAAGCATCTCGGAATACATCTGTTTGACATCTTTTAAGGAGACCGGAAGGTAATCTGCCGGAATGTATTCGCCCTCATCGGCTTTACGGATCCGCTTTACGTTCAGCTGCTTTGCACCCATGAACATGGTCACGTCTGCATCGACGTAAACATAATCCAGCGTCTCAAAATTTCCGACGCCCGGTGATCCCAGATCCCAGATTTTTGCATCTACTGTGCCTGTTTTGTCCTGAAGGACCAGGTTTCCGTATTCCTTTCCGTTCTTGGTCAGCGCGATCTGCTTATTTTTGCACAGATACACGTCAGAAACATGCATGCCTTCTCTGAAACTGTCAATATACTTCATATCTCTTCCTTTTCTTTCTATCTTGCTTGTGATTCTTATTTCCAGTGCAGATCAAATCTGCACTGACCACTACCTGCTTCCCACCGTTACGTCAAACTCCAGCTGCGTGTAGCTGTCGCGCCCGTTCCGCTGCACAGTAATGTGCACCGTCTGGCCGCAGGTCATCTTTTCTACCGCTGCCTGGTATTCCTTCATCGATGTAATTGGCGTTTTATCGATCTGTGTGAGGATGTCTCCGTTCTGGATTCCCGCATTGTACGCCGGTTTCTCGGTAACAGCATTCATGACATAGATGCCCGCCGGCATTCCGCCATCCATCTGCACTTCGGTTACCTCCTGGCCGACAATGCCGACGCAGGGAACGCCCTGGCCATTGCTCAGCTTTTCCAGAATTCCCTTGTAATCGGAAATACCAAAGATCTCCGCCATATTGCTGCCTGCCGCCGAACTGTCAGAAGCGGAAATGGCCCAGCCGATCAGCTCTCCATCTGTATTCATCAAAAATGTGCCGCGGTCCGCATCCGTTAAAATATGGGAATACAGCATCCGGCAATGCTGGTCAACCATCGGATTGCTGCGCACCACATAGGAAACAAATCCGTAATCAAGCGAATGAACGACTCCGGCCGGACTGCCGATGGATGCGATCATATCGCCCTGACGCACCTGATAGGAGTTTCCGAGCGGAACCGGCTCTAAATCTTTTAACAAAGACGTGCTGATGTCGCCCGCGCTGACACTGACGATCGCCATGCCGGATGTGGTATCCTTCTGTTTCATATGACCGCTCACATCGTTTCCATTCTCAAAGGTTACCTTGATGGAATCCGCCTGCTCGACTGCATCCTCTGGTGTCAGGATCAGCAACTCCTGGCTGGTCTTCGCGATGATGACTCCGGCATATAACCCCGTTGTTTCCACCGGATTGTCAAACCAGTCCGTGTTCTGCTGGACAGAATGTACGACCACCACACTTTTATCCACAGCCAATGCTTTGGAACGCAGACTGTTTAACAGGGAATTCAGATCATCTACCGTATAGCGGTAATGCTCCAGCGCACTCTGGACCATCTCCTCCACCGGCTCAGTTTCTGTCTCAGACGCACTCTCCGTCTCCTGCGCTTCTGCGGATGACTCCAGCTCATCTTTCGGGATAGATACCGCCGATGCCGTCGGCTTGTTTCCGTCGGATAACTGCTCCATGATCGGACGGGTCAAAACAAAACAGACTGCAGAGACGACACCAAAAATGATTCCGGCACAGGCAGCTGTTGCCATTCTGGTACCAACCTGCTTTTTGCTTGGAGCCGGTCTTACGATCTTTTCGCTGATGAAATCGCGGTCATTCTTTTTTTCATGTTCAGGTTTCTTTTCTGGATCCCGTACCTCAGACATTCACGTCCTCCTTACTTCATAATAAATCCTCCCCTGATGCATGCCTGCGCAGACTTTCCGTTCCTGTACACGCACATGTGTCCAGCAGCGCTTTTCCCATCTTGCAATTCTGCGCAGATGGTATGCATTATCTCCTATTATAAGGTTCTGACCCGATTTACGCAACTAAAAAAGTATGTGCCCCGCCCTTTCGCAGGAATTCATTTCATGTTATAATCGAATTGTTTATTTTCACTATATATAAAGTAAATCGAGGATTTTTATGAACCAGAAAGTATTAAAGACATTAGAATATAACAAGATCATTACCCAGCTGACCGGCTATGCTGCTTCTACCCCCGGAAAGCTGTTATGCCAGAACCTGCTCCCGATGAGCGATTACCACGAGATCGTACAGGCACAGACCGAGACAAGTGATGCGCTCACCCGTGTCCGCATGAAGGGAAGCCTTTCCTTAAGCGGTGTCCGCGATGTGCGGGATTCCTTAAAACGCCTGGAGATTGGCAGCTCCCTCAGCATTTTAGAGCTGTTATCCATCAGTTCCCTGCTGACGGTTGCCGCACGCGCCAAGACTTACGGCCACCACGAGGAATCCGAAGAGTTCCCGGATGACTCCTTAGACTCCATGTTCCGGAGTCTGGAGCCGTTAACCTCCGTCAACAACGAGATCAAGCGCTGCATCCTCTCCGAGGATGAGATCAGCGACAATGCGAGCCCAGGACTTCACAAGGTCCGCCGCTCCATGCACGGCATCAACGACCGCATCCACACCCAGTTGAACAGCATCTTAAACAGCTGCCGTTCCTACCTGCAGGACGCTGTCATCACCATGCGTGACGGGCGCTACTGCCTGCCGGTCAAAGCGGAATACAAATCCCAGGTCAACGGTATGGTCCACGACCAGTCCTCCACCGGTTCCACCCTGTTCATCGAACCGATGGCCGTCATCCAGTTAAACAACGAACTGCGCACCCTGGAGATTCAGGAACAGAAAGAGATCGAAGCAGTCCTCGCTGATCTAAGCGGTCAGCTGATGCCTTACACCGAGGAACTTGCCATCGACCTGCAGATTCTGACCAGACTGGACTTCATTTTCGCCAAAGCAGCGCTGTCCCGCCATTTCAAGTGCAGCGAGCCGAAGTTCAACACCGAAGGCCGCATCCACATCAAGGATGGCCGTCATCCGCTCTTAGACCCGCAGAAGGTTGTTCCGATCACCGTCTGGCTGGGCACCGATTTTGATCTTCTTATGGTCACCGGTCCAAACACCGGCGGTAAGACGGTTTCCTTAAAGACCGTCGGTCTCTTCACGCTGATGGGCCAGGCCGGTCTGCATATTCCGGCATTCGAGGGATCAGAGCTGGCTGTATTTGAGGAAGTCTTTGCCGACATCGGAGATGAGCAGAGCATTGAGCAGAGCCTTAGTACCTTCTCTGCCCACATGACCAACATCGTGCACATTTTAAATCAGGCAGACAGCCATTCTCTTTGCCTGTTCGATGAGCTCTGCTCCGGAACCGACCCGACCGAGGGCGCGGCTCTGGCCATTGCCATCTTAAACTTCTTGCACAACATGAAGTGCCGCACCATGGCCACCACCCATTACAGCGAGTTAAAGATCTACGCACTCAGCACCCCAGGCGTGGAAAATGCCTGCTGCGAGTTCGATGTGGCAACCCTGCGCCCAACCTACCGCCTGCTCATTGGCATCCCGGGAAAGAGTAATGCATTCGCCATTTCCAAAAAGCTGGGACTGCCGGACTACATCATTGACGATGCAAAGACCCATCTGGAATCCGAGGATGAGACGTTTGAGGATGTCATCAGCCGCCTGGAGGAAAACCGTGTCACCATCGAGAAAGAACGTGCTGAGATCGAATCCTACAAGGCTGAGATTTCACGGCTGAAATCTGGTCTGGAAAAGAAGGAAGAACGCTTCGACGAGCGCAAGGACCAGATGATCCGCAAAGCCAATGAAGAAGCGCAGCGCATCCTGCGCGAGGCAAAGGAGACCGCTGACCGCACGATCAAAAACATCAACAAGCTGGCGGCTTCCTCCGGCATCGATACCAGAGCCCTGGAGGCAGAGCGCACGAAGCTGCGCGAAAACCTAAAAAAGGTCGACGGCAACCTGTCCTTAAAACAGGAGACCAAAAAACCGCACAAGGCCATCAATCCGAAATCCTTAAAGCTCGGAGACGGCGTGCGCGTTCTCTCCATGAACTTAAAGGGCACCGTCAGCAGTCTTCCGGATGCACAGGGCAACTTATTTGTCCAGATGGGCATCCTGCGCTCCAAGGTCAACCTAAACGACCTGGAACTTCTGCAGGAAAATTCCGTCAGCGGACCGGGCATGGAATCCCGCCGCAAAGGAAGCGGAAGCAGCAACATCAAGATGTCCAAGTCCTTCGGCATCTCCCCGGAGATCAACGTTCTGGGCATGACCGTAGACGAGGCCGTTGCGCAGCTTGACAAATACCTCGACGATGCCTACATTGCCCATCTGCCGCAGGTACGCATCGTGCACGGCAAAGGCACCGGAGCCCTGCGCGCCGGTATCCACAAGCACTTAAAGCGCTTAAAATACATCAAAGAATTCCACCTGGGCGGCTTCGGCGAAGGCGACGCAGGCGTAACCATTGTAGTATTCAAATAAGAAAAATCCGGGCAGCCGGATTTTTGCACAAGACGCAGCTGCTGCTGCAGACAAACACAGCACAGGAAATATCAGGAGGAAACGACATGGCTGAGAAACAGCGGATTTTAATCGTAGACGATGACGAGAACATTGCAGAGCTGATTTCGCTCTATCTGATGAAAGAATGCTACGAAACTTATATTGTAAATGACGGCGAGGAAGCCTTAAAAATTTTCCCGGAGTTCAAGCCAAACCTGATCCTTCTGGATCTGATGCTTCCGGGCATCGACGGCTACCAGGTGTGCCGCGAGCTGCGTGCCACCTCCCAGGTGCCGATCATCATGCTGTCCGCCAAAGGCGAAATCTTCGATAAGGTCCTGGGACTGGAACTTGGCGCCGATGACTATATGATCAAGCCGTTCGATTCCAAGGAACTGGTAGCCCGGGTCAAAGCTGTGCTGCGCCGCTACCAGGCTGCCCCCGCTCCAACGATACCGGAACCAGCCCAGCAGGGCGAGTATGTCGAATACCCGGACCTGACCGTAAACCTCACAAACTACGCGGTCACCTACTGCGGTCGCTCCGTGGAGATGCCGCCGAAGGAACTGGAGCTTTTGTACTTCCTGGCTTCTTCACCAAACCAGGTATTCACCCGGGAGCAGCTCCTCGATCACATCTGGGGCTACGAATACATCGGAGACACCCGGACCGTCGACGTACATATCAAACGCCTGCGCGAGAAGATCAAGGATCACGCAAACTGGGCGCTGACCACGGTATGGGGCATCGGATATAAATTTGAGGTGCGGAAGTAACTTTATAACAATATCACACAGTAACGAACGAGGGCCGAAAGGTTTCGTCCCCGCCATTCGGCGGGGACGGAACCTTCCGGCCCATTTGTGTTTACTGTGAGATATTGTTTACTGAATCCACGCTCCGTCTCCTCCGACGTAGCAGCCGTCCGGTGTCCGGGTGTTGACCAGCATCGCGCCGTTACTGTCCGTATAATACCACTTTCCATTTTCGCTGATCCAGCCGCAGCGCAGATATCCGTTCTGTCCGAAACAATACCAGATTCCGTCGATCAGTACCCAGCGGCCTGCCGGGTAACTTCCATCCTTAAACTGGAACCATTTGCCGCCCTGGTCGATGCACCAGTGATTGCCCTGTGCAGTGGAAACATTCTGTCCGTTTGCTCCTGCCGAGCCCGGACCTCCGGTGCTGGCACTGCTTCTGCCGTTATCTCCAGGGCCGCCGGAAATGTATTTTCCATTGCCAGGACCACCACTGGAGGACGAAGAGCTATGATAACCGGAGCTGATGTCATCCGCCTCTGAAGAGGTCAGATAGATCGTGTCAGAACTTTCCCAGTCGCCCTTTTCTGAGCCGCTTCCCACAGCGCGCACTTCAAAATAGTAGTCGCCTTTGCGGGTCATACGACCGGCAAAATCGTACGAAGTATCGTATACCGAAGTGGTACTCATGACGGTAGAATCATCCCGGTACAGCTTCACCTGATAATAGCGCGCTGCCTTATTTTCATTCCAGGCCCCGGTTCCGGAGGAGCCATCCCAGCTGGCACCCGTGACACTTAAATCACCGTTGTCCAGCTTATCCAGCTTGATCACAAGAACCAGCGTTTCTTTGTCATCTTCCCGTCTGCAGGTCACATAGGAAGCATCATCCCCGTGGAAAGAAAAATCACTCTTGCTGGTACAGTTGAAATAATAACCACTGTCCGCATACAAGGTCACTTCTACTCTTGGGGTCATACCGCCTTTCCAGTCATCGTCCTCATTCGTGATTTCTGTTCCGCCAACCCGGTAATTTCCATCATCCGCAGTCACTGAAACATTCCCGCTGCTGCTTCCCGCCTGAATGGAAGAATGCACAGTCAGACTGACACGGTTAATCTTTGTGCGGGATTCAGCGGCAAAGGCGGTTCCGACACTCGCCCAGACAAAAACTGCTGCCAGTATAACTGCTGCGATTCGATGCATCCCTGTTTTCCTGTTTTGATTCATTTTCTTTGCTTCACTGCTGTTCCCCATAATTCTGCTCCCTTCTCGTTACAAATACTCTCGTAATCGCTCCTGTACCTGCCTTTTTAATTTTTCACACCTCTGCGTTTCGCAGAAGAAAAAGCAGCTTATACATGCAAAATAGTTTTCCATGCCGTTACAGATTCGTCGCCAGCGGCAGCGAAAAGATAAACTCCGATCCCACGCCCTCGGTGCTGACCACATCAATATTCTCCCCATGCGCCTGAATGATTTCTTTCACAATGGCTAGTCCCAGACCGGTTCCTTTTTTATCTTTTCCGCGGGACAGATCCGATTTATAGAAACGGTCAAATACCTTCTTCACACTGTCTTTCGGAATTCCAATGCCCGTATCCTTCACCGAAACGAAAATCTTTTCGTTTTTGATGCGGGTCTGGATGTAAATGGTGGAATCCGGATGGCTGAATTTGATAGCATTGTCGATCAGGTTATACAGTACCTGCTGAATCTTGCCCAGGTCCGCGTAAACCATCTGAATGTTATCGGAAAAAGTCAGCTCAAAGTTAATATTTTTCCTGCCGCACGTTCCCTCAAACGATGCCGCCGTGTCCTTGATCACGCGGTTAATGTCAAAACTGGACCGGGAAAGATAGCCCTTGCTGTCTAAAGAATTTAAAGTCAGCATGCCCTGCGTCAGCTTCGTTAAACGCTCCGTCTCGGAAATGACCCTGGTTAAATATTTTTCATACATCTCCGGCGGGATGGTCCCGTCGATGATCGCCTCCAGATACCCTTTGATGGAAGTCAGAGGCGAACGGAAATCGTGGGAAACATTGGCGATAAAGTTTCGCTGATATTCCTCCAGTTTGTTGAGTTCACTGGACATATAGTTCAGCGTACCGGCAAGATATCCCATCTCGTCCCGGGTATTTAAGTCAATCTGGTAATCCAGATTTCCCTGCGCATATTCATTGGCACCTTCCGTGATCTTTTTCAGCGGGAAGTACACCGTCTTGGTAAACACCAGAAGAATGATCAGCGACAGGATAAACAAAAGTCCTGCTGTTATGTAAACCACATTCAGGTTCGAATTGCTCATCTCCCAGATCACACTCATGGGCAGATGCACCAGCACATAGCCGTATGTATTATAATTTCCGGTAATCGGTGCCGAAACACTCAGCACATCATATGGAAACAAATCATAATAAGATCCGGTCGAGTACGATTTGTTTCCCGTTGCAGTCGGATCAAACCCGTCTATGGTCGTCCCCGCCCGCTTGTTCTGCTCACTGTCCACCACAATGATTCCCTGCCGGTTGACCACCCAGATCTCCGCCCGCACAAACTTTGCCACAGCCTGAAGCTGCGGATAAACCGAATCCAGATCCTGCTTATTCCCCTGATACACCTTGCTGTAAGCAGATGCAATCAGATTCGCTTCATCGTACATGGCCTCCGCCTGGTTTTTCACCTGATTTCGGTTCATCAGCTGCGCGGAAAATGTCGCGATCGACGCAAAGCCCAGTAAGCCAAACACCAGGTAGCCTAATATAAATTTATAGTAAAGTGAATGTTTCATAATAATAGAAAACCTCTTATTTTGTGATAAATATCTTAATGTATCTATTCTATCACAAAATAAGAGGGAAAGAAACGAAACAATACCGCAGAACGTATTTAATATTTATACGCTCTGCGCTATCAAACTTTATTATTCTTTCATGAATCCGGCTAAAGACATCATAGGTTCCATCCGCTTTCCTGCATAAAAATACCGTTCTTGTCATGCCTTCCATTTCCTCCACCAAGGCATTTCTCCATTCCACTTTATCCAGGGTCTTCAATGAGGGCACGAAAATTAGACAACTAATTTGGATGGTTTTCTTTTTTTCAAGAACGAAGGGGGCAGATAGCCTCAGCGGATGCTCCAACAAAGCCATCCTGATCCACAGACGACAAAAAGCACGCTCGCGCGTGCTTTCTGTTTAGGAGTTGAGTTTCTGATTTCACGGGTCAGATGAAACCAGACGAAATGTATAGAATATTCACATGTAGTTAGTTGCGGCTAACTGTCATTATATTAGCATAGGCTAACTTATTTTGCAACCCCTTTTTTCAATTTTTTTAAATTTTTTTACCGGCTCCGGTCCTGATACTCCGACGGGGAGATCCCCGTCACCTTTTTGAACTGGGCGCTGAAATATGCCGTATCGGAATATCCCACCTGCTCCGCCACCTCGTAAACCTTCACCCGGCAGTCTTTTAACAGGGTCATGGCTTTCTTCATCCGGTACCAGGTAAGATAGTTGGTGAACGTGTAGTCCGTCTCTTTTTTGAATACGCGGCTTAAATATCCTTCGCTGATTTCCAGCTTTCCTGCTACCGTGCTGATATTGATATCTTCCCGGTAATGCTCCCGAATCAGCTGCACAGCCTGCTCTACATATTTATTTTTTGTATTTTTGACCGGACTTAAGCGAAGGACCGGCGCATCGGCACTGGCATCTGTCTGGTTTTCCCGCGCATCCCGAAGTCCCTGGATATGGCGGACCGCTGCCTCAAGCTCTCCATCTTTTAGCGGCTTTAAAAGGTAATCACTGACACCAAGACGCAGTGCACTCTGGGCATATTTAAAATCACTGTATGCCGTCAGGATAATGAAGCGCGCCTGGCAGCCTTCCGCCCGCAGCTTTGTGATCATCTCCACACCGTCCATCCTGGGCATCTTGACATCGGTTACCACAAGATCCGGTGACAGCCGCTTCACAAGCTCTGCCCCTTCTTCCCCATTGGCAGCTTCCCCCACGATCACACAGTCTAACGCAGACCAGTCGATCGTCAGGATAATTCCCTTTCTTGCCATGGTTTCGTCTTCCACGACTACGACTCTATCCATTGTTTTCATCCTTTCGAAACGGCAGACGCAGCGTCACGGTAGTCCCATCCTCCTCTACCTGCGCATGCATCCCGTATGTTTCCCCATAATAGATTTTCAAGATCTGAATGACATTGTAAAGTCCCAGATGTCCGTCCCGCTTTGCCGGTGCCGGGCTGTTGATCCAGTCCACCATATCCGCACTCATTCCACATCCGTCATCGGTCACGGAGATACTTAATACTCCGTCTTTCTGCGCTGCATAGATACAGATATAACCATTGTCACAGCCATCCAGCCCGTGAATGATGGCATTTTCCACCAGCGGCTGCAGGATCATCTTCGGAATCATACATTCTTCCAGCTGGTCCGGAATTTCTGTCTCATAAAGGAATCGTCCGCTGAACCGGATCTTCTGGATTCGGATGTAACTGTCTATGGTGTCCAGTTCTTCCTTTAATGGAATAAAGGGCTTGCTGGATATGCTCTTTCGCAAAATGACTGCCAGGTTTTCCGCCAGCACCGCAATTTCCGGAATCTGCCTGATCCTGGCATTCCATTTGATGGTATCCAGCGTATTGTACAGAAAATGCGGGTTCAGCTGTGTCTGGTAGAGACGCAGCGTTGTCTCATTTAAATCCTTCTGTTTCTGCACTCTTTCTTCCAGGTAACTGTTTAAATCGATTACCATTCTGTTGAAGCTTTCGGTCAGCCGCCCGAGTTCATCGTTTCGCGTGCTGCGGACCCGGATACTCAGATCTCCTGCTTTCACCTTTTCCATAGCTTTATCCAGCTGGCTGACTGGTCTTGCAATGCTCCGCGTCAGGATGCCGGAAATGCTTAAGCACAGGCACAGACTTAACAGGGACATGGCAAGGATCACCGTGCCCATGGTCTGCATGGCCGGTGCGCTGATCGGCGCCTGCCTGCATAGGATCACGGAAAAGCCGCGTTCCGGCTCGTTCGCCCGCAGATACTGTGTATCATCCTCCGTGTTCGTCTGCTTCTCCATTCCGGCTGCGATCTCTTCCATTTTTTCAGCATCGTAATCTGGTCTGGAGCAGTAAATGGGACGCTGGTGGGCGTCCAGAAGTAAAATGGTATCGGTCAGGGAATAAAAACCGCTGAAAATGCTGTCGAAATTCTCCCTTGTGAAGTCCAGTACCAGGTATCCGGTTCTGGCTCCTCCTGAATTTTCGATTGGATAAGCGCCCTGCATCAGCACACGGCTGTCCGTCAGGTTCAGATACGGGTCTGTCCGGTACCAGGTCATCTGTTTTTTCCCGGAAGCTTTTTTCAAAAGTCCCCAGTAAACCGGAAGACGATCCCCGCGCGTCATCGTATCCGTCGTAAAACGCAGCCTTCCCCCGACATCGTAAACGCTGATCTGCGCATGTCCGTATATTTCCTTGGATGCCTGATACAGCGACACATACATGCCGCGCTGCATTTCCACCGTAGTCGTATCGATCATATAGCGGGCCACGGAACCATCCTTTGTCTGTTCCCGGCAGACATTCTCGCAGTCCTCCAAAAGTGCTGTAAACCGGCTGCTGATCTCTGAGATCTGCCGCTGTGCTTCCTGTTCGCTCTGCCGGTTTAAGGATGCGGTAAACAGCCGGACCATCACAATACTGGAAAGAAAGAGCGGCACCAGGGCGACCGCCAGGCACGCCAGGAACACCCGTCCCCGGAATGAAAGGTGGATTTTTTTCATGATGCACCTCCCATTCCTGCTTCCGCATCCGATATGGATTTCCACGATTCCAGGATTTTTCTTTTTTCCATAGAAATGGTTTCAAAATCAGCATCCGGAAGCGGCAGCCTTTCGAGGGCATCCATCCCCTTTGGTGTCTCCACATCCTGCCGTACCGACCTCCGGCTCTGACTGTTCATAAGGATTTTCTGCACATCTTTGCTGAGCGTAAACTCCAGAAACTGTTTTGCAGTTTCTTCATGCACAGTTCCCCGGCGGATGGCTGTTCCTTCCAGGACCAGAAGTGTGCCTTCTTCCGGGTAAATATAATCTACATCGGCTCCGCTGCTGCGAAGTGCCTGCGCAGTTTCCTCCGTCGTCACGCCTACACTGCAGCGGCCATCCAGAATTTCTTCCTTTACCTGGGCGATGTTTTCCAGCAGATTATGATCCAGATTGCCGGCAAGTTCCTGCACGTACTGTTCTTTTTCCGGGCTGACCAGGGCTGCGGCTGCCAGGGCAGTCAGAGAAATATCCGATTTTTCCGGGTCCGCAAATGCTACCCTGCCTTTCCACCTCGGCTCCAGCAGACTTGCCCACCCAACCGGGAGTTCCCGGTAAGTCACGACATTCGTGTTGTACATAATGACCAGCGGAAGGACTGAGAATGCGCTCCAGCTGTGGTCTACCGAACGGAATGTCTCTGCAACCGCTGCCTCCTGGGCGCTTTCGTAAGGCATCCAAAGCGCCGCATACTCATCCAGAAGTTCGGTACTCACCCCAAATGCAAGATCCCAGTCTTTCGCCTGTTCAAACATCTGCCGCACGTTTTCCGATGTTCCTGCCTTCACTTCCACGCTCAGACCGGTGCGCTCCTCAAACTCTTTTACCACCGGCTCGTAAACCAATGGCTCCTGGTCCGTACAGATCACCAGATCAGCTGGTACCTGTGTCTGCGCAAACATCGGCCCTGCCGTTTTCTTCCCGCAGGCAGAAAGTAACAGCAGTATTGCCGCCAGAATCCATATTCTTCTCCTGATCTTCACTCGTGTTCTCCCCATTTCCGTTACTTCTGAAAAAATCCCCGTTTTCCCATGTTTCTGCTTTTCATTATAGCAGAAAACACTGGAAAACGGGGATTTTCTATTTTACATCTTCCTTAGCGAAACCGTCTCGTTCCGCTGCCATTTTCGCATCTGGACAGTCCAGAAAGCGGCAGGACAATTCCGGTTTCCGTTACAGTCCCAGGAATTTTTCAAAGATCTCGCAGATCATCACGGCTTCATGCTCGGTCTCCATCTCACAGAAGATCCGAAGAAGCGGCTCTGTTCCCGAGAAACGCGTGCTGACCCAGCCACCATTTTTTAAGTAAACCTTGCAGCCGTCCATGTAGGAAATATGATCCACCTCAAACGGGATCTCCGGCAATGCCTGGTCGATCATCAGCGTCTTATGGATCCGCTCTTTCTCCTCTGCGGTAAAGCGGTATGCCCGCTCCTCCATATGGATCTCGCCGTATTCTTTGCGGATATCTTCCGCGATCTCCGACAGTTTTTTGCCGCTGACTGCCATCATTTCGACCAGCAAGGACGCCGCGTAGATGCCATCCTTTCCGTGAATGTGTCCCTTCACGGTCAAACCTCCGGAAGACTCGCCGCCGATGATCGCATCGGTCTCCTGCATCTTTGCGGAAATGTACTTAAAGCCGACCGGCACCTCATAACACTTCTGTCCGAAGCTTTCTGCCACCTTGTCCAGCACATGCGTGGTAGAAAGATTTCTCACCACCGGGCCGCGCCAGCCGCGGTATTTCAGCAGATAGTAATACAGCATGACCAGAATGGTATTTGCATGGAGATAATGTCCTTTATCATCGATGACGCCAAGCCGGTCTGCATCTCCGTCCGTCGCAATGCCGATGTCGCAGTAACGGTCCAGCACGTAGTTCTGCAGATTGCGCAGGGTATTCTCGGTCGGAGCCGGCATCTTTCCGCCAAACAGGGTATCATGCTGGGCATTGATGGTCTCTACCGTACAGCGCGCAATGGAAAGGATGGTGCAGAGTGCCGTCAGGCTGACCCCGTACATCGGATCGATCGCAATGCGCAGATCGCGTTCCCGGATCGCATCCAGATTGATCAGGGAGATGATGTTGTCCAGATATTCGTTCATGGGGTTCATCTCCACCACCTGGCCGCTCTTCACCAGTTCCTGGTAAGCGTGCGGCGGCATCTGCCCGTATTCCTCCGGATCCGGGACATAAAGCTCATCTGCCTGTTTTAAATAGCGTTCAATATCTGCGGTCTGATGCTCATCCGCATCTCTTCCGCCCTTCGTAAAGACCTTGATCCCATTGTAGATGGCCGGATTGTGGCTCGCTGTCACCATCATGCCATAATCCAGGTCATGTTTCATCACATAGAACATTACAAGCGGTGTCGGAGAACTCCGGTCCACAAACAGCACTTTGATTCCCTGCTGCCCAAAGATCTCGCAGGACCAGATGACCGCTTCCTTGGAAAGGAACCGGCGGTCATAGCCGATCACCACCGGCTTGTCCTCCACATGTTCTGCTTTCATTTTTAAAGCCATCGCAAGCGCGAGCTTCTGGATATTTTCTTTTGTAAATTCTTCCCCAATGATGGCTCTCCAGCCACCAGTGCCAAATTTTATCATAGCCACACCTCATTTTTTGCACTTGTCCCAGTATGCGTTCACCACTCAGACGACGGATACCCTGCCCTTGCTGACTTTCAAAAAGATAAGCAGGGAGATGACTGTGCTGACGGTCAGGATCGATGCCAGCGCTGCCGCGGTACCGAAACTGTTTCTTACAACCTCCGTATAAATAGCCACGGAGATGGTGCTGGTCTTGCCGCCGTACAGCATCACGCTGGAAGACAGCTCGTTGATACAGGTGATCCAGCTTAAGATCGCGCCGGAAAGAACACCCGGTGCCATCAGTCTTGCAGTCACATTTACAAAGGTTTTCATCGGGGAAACACCCAGGCTGATGGAAGCCTCCTCCACACTTACATCCATCTGCTGCAGGAATGCACTGCCGGAACGGACTGTGTAAGGCAGTTTCCGGACGATAAACGCAATGATCATGATCATGGCCGTACCGGTTAAGATCATCGGCTGCTTGTTAAATGCAACGATCAAGCTGATACCAAGAACAGCCCCCGGGATCACGAACGGGAACATGATCAGCAGATCCATCAGCTGTCCTGCCAGACCTTTCTGACGCACGACGATGTAAGAGATCAGCATGCCCAGAATGATAATGAACACGATCGCAATCGAAGAGAATACGAAGGTATTGCGGATGTTGGTCCACAGGCGGTTGAAGATCGTCACATAACTCTCCAGACTGAAGCCTTTCTGGAAGCCGGTGAAATCGCACTTGATAAAGCTACTGACAATCACTACGATCTGCGGCATAATGCCGATAAGGGTCACCAGCATAACCGGCAGGGTCACCAGTGCACGTTTGCCTCCGTGAAGAACCTCTTCCTTCGGCGGACGCATGGCAGTCATGACATAGTTTTTCCGGCTCACAAAGTATTTCTGAACCAGAAGCACTGTGGTGGAACAGAGTACAACAACCACGGACAAAGCGCTCGCCAGATGTGCATTTCCGCCGATCTCACTCATGTACTCATTGTATACAAGAACCGGGAGGACCATGTAGCCCTCGCCGATCAGCATCGGGGTGCCAAAATCTGCCAGGCTGGTCATAAATACCATAATGGCGCCTGCTGCAATGGACGGAGCCACAACCGGCAGAGTGACTGTCAGAAGGCGGCGCAGCTTATTGCTTCCCAGATTTTCCGCTGCCTCCTCAATACTGGAATCGATGCTTCCCATGGCACCCGACGTATACAGGTACACATAAGGGAACAGTTTAAACGTAAATACCAGGATGATTCCCAGTTTCCCGTATATACTCGGAAGATGGATCCCGATCTTCGCAAACATACTGGTGATAAATCCCGCGCGGCCAAACAGCATGATCCAGCTGTAAGCACCGATGAACGGCGGGCTCATCAGGCTCATGATAATGAAGATATGAATAAAGTTCTTACCGAATACATTGTAGCGGGACATGATGTAAGCGATCGGCACGCCCACAAGAAGTGTGGTACAGGTCGTCACGATCGACACAAACAGGCTTCGTCCCAGTGCCGAATAGTAATACTTTTTCGTAAAGAACCGGATGTAGTTCTCAAAAGTAAACCCGGCTGTCTTATTTGAGAAAAAGCTTCGGGTGATCAGGGTACAGAACGGGTAGATCAGAAAGATCAGCATAAAACCAATGACTACCACCTTGACCCAGAACCAGAAGTCCAGTTTTTTGCGGGATGTTACCATGAAATCACCTCCTGGGTTGCCGCATCGTAAACGCCTACCGCATTGATGTCAAAGTTTACTTTCACGTTCTCTCCATCCGGGCGGACGGTCTGCACATCCTTGGTGTATTCGTTGAGCTGCAGAGTCTGACCGTTATTTAACTCGATCTCGTACTCAATGAAATCGCCCAGGAAGGTCGACATCACGATCTTGCCCGGAAGTCCATTTGTCTCATCGAAGAACAGCTGCTCCGGTCTTGCAGAGATGATGCCCTTGCCCGAGTACGGTTTCTTTAATTTGCAGGTAATGCTGCATTCGTCCTTAATATTCAAAACGGCTGCCTCCGAATTTTTGCCGTCCACTTCGCATTCCACAAAATTGGAAACGCCGATAAAGCCTGCAACGAACGTATTCTCCGGTTTCTTATAGATTGCTTCCGGCGTTCCCACCTGCATGATGTTGCCCTCTTTCATGACCGCGATCCGGTCTGAGATTGCCAGGGCCTCCTCCTGATCGTGGGTAACGTAAATGGTGGTAATGCCCAGTCTCCGCTGCAGCTTCTTGATCGCAGTTCTCATCTGTACGCGAAGCTTTGCATCCAGGTTGGAAAGCGGCTCATCCATCAAAAGCACGCCAGGCTCAATGACAAACGCACGCGCCAGCGCCACACGCTGCTGCTGACCACCGGAAAGTTCATTTGGTTTTCTGTCTTTTAATTTTCCGATCTGAACCAGCTCCAGTGCCTCTTCCACCTTGCCCGGAATCTGCTCCTTCGGACACTTCTTGGCTTTCAGACCGTATGCCACGTTTTCCGCTACCGTCAGGTGCGGGAAGATCGCATAGTTCTGGAACACCATACCAATATCACGCTTGTGCGCTTCCAGGTTGTTGATCACCTTGTCATCAAAACAGATCTCACCGCCGTCCACGCTGTTGAATCCTGCGATCATACGAAGCAGTGTTGTCTTGCCGCAGCCGGACGGTCCCAGCAGCGTAAAAAATTCCCCCGGGTTAATTTCCAGATCCACTCCATTTAATGCGGTAAAATTTCCGTATTTCTTTACGGCCTTTTTTATGATCACTGCATGACTCATATTCATTCCTCCATTCCTGTCCACCTGTGGCCGTTTGAATCCGACCGGTGTTTTACAAGCCTCTCCGGCGCTCCGCCCTTGCAGGGCATTTTCATACGATAGAACGTTCCTGTGAAGCGGGTAGGAAAAGACTGCCCGCCCGCTTGGGGCAAGGCAGTCTTTTTGATGTTCACGTTCTATTGATTTCCATATTGCCTTTTAATCGTGCACAAAGCTGCGTTTTTCTGCTGCAGCTGACATATGGCTGACGCACGCCGGCAAAATTAATCGTTACTGTTCTCGCGTTGCGCAAACAGCAACGGATTTTGCCGATGCTTCGCATTCCAAATCGGCAAAATCTGCTGCCACAACGGTATCGTACGGAATTTTCAGTTCAGAAAATTCCTACCCGTGTACAGTAACAATTAATCTACCATGATATCGTTGAACTTTTCGATATTGGCTTCCTTCTCATTTGCTGCCCAGTCAAAGTCGTAATCTACTAATACCAGATCATCCAGTTTTGCCATACCTTCGCCAACTTCCATATCGCTTCGTACCGGACGGCGTCCCCAGTTCTGGCTCTGCTCGGTCTGGCATTCTTTGGAAGTAACGAAATCGATGAAGAGTTTTGCATTTTCTTCGTTCGGGCATCCCTTAACCAGTGCTACACCATCCGGAACTGCGCTGGTACCATCTTTCGGATATACAAATCCTACAGAAGGATCGTCTGCGTATTTGATCGCAGATTTCTCAATGGTAATACCTACATAGAACTCACCGTCTGCAACCATCTTGTGGCACTTACCGGAAGAGTCAACGATCTTGCCATCCAGGTTATCGTACAGCTGTTTGATGAAATCCCAGCCTTTTTCCTTACCGCCGTGACCCAGGATCATGGTACATAACTGGGTGTATGCGGAACCGGATTTGGACGGCAGGCAGTATGCAATTTTGCCTTTCCATTCTGGCTTGGTTAAGTCTTCCCAGGACTCCGGAATGGTCAGTCCGTCTTTCTCGATCAGGTCCTTATTATAGAAGATAACCATCGGAAGCGGGCTCTCACCGATCCAGTAACCATCCGGATCCTTGTAAGCGTCGCCGATGAATTCGTCGTTTGCACATACATACGGCTCGAAGTATTCCTTGAATGCTGCCAGGGAGTCAGCACCACCGCCCCAGAGTACATCTGCGATCGGGTTTGCAGACTCTGCTGCGATTCGGTTGCACAACTCGCCGGTTCCGGCTGCTACTACCTCAACCTTGACATTCGGATATTTCTCCATGAACAGGTTTACACCTGCATTCAGCGGATCTGCATCGTGCGGGGAGTAAACAACAACGCTTCCGGTATAATCTTCCGGCGCTTTCTCTGCCTTTTCTTCCTTGGAAGCATCCTTTTCCTCTGCTTTGCTTTCCTCTGCCTTTGTCTCCTCCGCTTTGGTCTCTGCCGGTGCTGCCGTTGTCTCTGCTGCCTTTCCTCCGCCACAGGCGGTTACGCTCAGTGCCATCAGTGCTGCCAATGATGCTGCTAACCAACGTTTTTTCATAATACCCTCTCCTTTTCTTTGTTTTTGTTCCTGGGTTATCACGTTCCATGGGAAAGGTCCGCTCCTGCTTACGCTGTGCGTCCGGTCATAATCGTCCGCACCGGTCAGCAGTGTGCATTTTCCCGTTCCAGATGTCTTTATTATATGCTGTCTTTGTGTGTTTTTCCATTTGTATTTCTGACTTTTCTTTTGTTATTCTGAACTTTGTATATTATTTTTGTCGTTTCTTTTTCTCTTTTGTGCATTTTTACACATGCTTTTCCATTCATTTTCTGTATCTCTGCCATACAAAATAAAACACTTCTAGGCACAATTTCCTATGAAAAAAGAGACCCGCCACCAGGCAGATCTCCTTTTTCTCTTTCGATATGCAGTTTTCTTATCATTTTCCGCTTCCGTCCACGCATGCGTATCCGGCAACGTTCTTACACCTCATCTTTCCAGTGCAAGCGGTGCAGATGTCCTTCCATGTTCATCTTCTCAAATCCATTCTGACGCAGTGCCTCATACAGCACGATCGCCACGGAATTGGAAAGATTTAAGGAGCGGATGTCTCCCCACATCGGGATCCGCACACAGTTTTCCTTGTGCTCTACCAAAATTTCTTCCGGTATTCCGGCGCTTTCCTTGCCAAACATGATATAGCAGTCCGGTTCGTACTCCACATCCGTGTAGGTTTTCGGTGCCTTGGTCGTTGCCATGTAGATTTTCGCGCCCGGATTGCGGTCCAGAAAATCCTGGAAATCGGAATACACGGTAACATCCAGCTTATCCCAGTAGTCCAGTCCGGCACGCTTTACTGCCTTTTCATTCAGCTTAAACCCCAGCGGCTCGATCAAATGTAAGCGGGTATTCGTTGCGACACAGGTACGCCCGATATTTCCGGTGTTCATCGGCATTTCCGGCTCAAATAATACAATGTTCATTTCGTTTTACTCCGTTTTTCCGTCCAGGCGGTCCACAAACCGTTTGATACGGCTAAGGGCCTCCTTTAAACTCTTTAAGGAATACGCATAGGACACACGGAGGAAGCCTTCTCCGCAGTCTCCAAATGCAGTTCCCGGGACCACTGCTACTTTTTCTTCGCGCAAAAGCCGGGTCGCAAACTCTTCGGAAGTCATGCCAAAGCGTTTGATGCTCGGGAACATATAGAATGCGCCCTGCGGCTCAAAGCAGTCCAGCCCCATCTCCGCAAAGGCGTTCATCAGATAACGGCGTCTCTGGTCGTAGGATTCCCGCATGTGCTGTACGTCTTCATCGCCATTGCGTAGCGCTTCCACTGCCGCGTACTGACTCGTCGTCGGTGCACACATGATCGCATACTGGTGGATCTTTAACATCTGTTTTAAGATCAGCTCCGGTGCGCAGGCATAGCCCAGACGCCATCCGGTCATGGCAAATGCCTTGGAAAAGCCGTTGATCAGAACGGTGCGCTCTTTCATGCCAGGCAGGGACGCGATCGTCACATGGTCTTCCTTTGCGTAGGTCAGCTCCGAATAGATCTCATCGGAAATGACGTAAAGATCTTTCTCAATGACAATCTCTGCGATCTTCTCCAGATCTTCCCGCTCCATGATCGCACCGGTCGGGTTATTCGGGAACGGCAGTACCAGGATCTTGGTCTTCGGCGTAATCTTCTCTAACAGTTTTTCCGGAGTCAGACGGAAGTTGTCCTTTTCTTCCAGTTCAAGGATGACCGGAACACCGTCTGCCAGAACACAGCACGGAGTATAGGAAACATAGCTTGGCTGCGGGATCAGTACTTCATCGCCCGGATCGATCATGGCACGCATAGCCGCATCGATCGCTTCACTGCCACCCACAGTTACCATGATCTCATGGTCCGGATCATAGCAGACATTGCAGCGGCGCTCCAGATAATTGTGGATCTCAATCTTTAAATCCTTCAAACCTGCATTGGAGGTGTAAAAGGTACGTCCCTTTTCCAGGGAATAAATGCCTTCCTCGCGGATATGCCACGGCGTGTCGAAGTCCGGCTCGCCCACACCAAGGGAAATGGCATCTTTCATCTCACTGACGATATCAAAAAACTTACGGATCCCGGACGGCGGGATGGAAACGATCTTTTCATTTAATGGGTTTCTCACGGTGTAATCAGCATCCTTTCATCCTGGACCTCGTCGCAGAGAATCGTTCCGTGGTCCTTATATTTTTTCAGTACAAAGTGCGTTGCAGTGCTTAAGACCGAATCAAGCGGTGCCAGCTTGTCGGATACAAACTGTGCAACCTGGCGCATGGTCTTGCCCTCAATAAACACGGTAAAATCAAATGCTCCGGACATCAAGTACACGGCATTCACCTCACTGTACTGGTAGATGCGCTCTGCAATCTTGTCGAATCCCATGCCGCGCTGGGGAGTTACTTTTACCTCGATCAGCGCAACGACCTTCTCTTCACTGGTGTTGTCCCAGTTGATCAGGGTGTGATAACCACAGATAATATGTTCTTTCTCCATCTCGGCAATCTCATTGGCGACCGCGACTTCGCTCTCCCCTAAAAGAATCGCCAGGTCATGGATATCGATTCTGCTGTTCTTTTCGATTACCGCCAAAATTTTCTCTCTCATTTTTGATTGCCTCCTTGTATAATTGTGTAGATATATAGGGAATCCCGATCTTTTCAATCGAAAAAACCGGGAATCACTTTCGTTATTTCATCGGGCTGGGGACGCTCTAAAAATCCCCGTCCTTCCTGCACGACCATTTCCCGTGCAATGCCTTTGTTCACCCGGCCGATGACCTGTGCCGGAATATTTTTTTCTGCCAGTGTACGCACCAGCTGACCGCCATTTGGAGCAGTCAGGAGGATGCAGCCTTGGCTGTAAAGCCGGTACGGATTTAACTCCAGGCGCTCACAGACCTCCACCGTCTCCTGGCGGATGGGGATCTGGCGCAGATAAAACTCCACGCCGGTCTCATAGGCACCGGTCAGATTCCAGATGGCAGTTAAGATGCCTCCTTCTCCCGCCGGTTCCCACTCTGTGGCACCAAGACTTTTCCAGAAAGTCCCATCCAGAATTGTCCCGGTTTCTGACCTTTGTTTCTGTTCCACAGATGCATCAGACGATTGTGCAGCCGCTGCTGTCACCGACACAAGATACTGACTGCATTCCGCGATCTCATCCATATATTCATCGGAAAACCAGTGGGAAAGCTCTTCTTTCTTCGCCTCCACCAGCTTCAACGTTCCCGCGAGACCCGCATAACCGGCAACCACCAGATCCTGTCCGGGGTGCAGAAGTCCTGTGTTCTCGCGCTCAATTCTTCGCATCATAATATTTCAATCCTTTTTCTGTTCGGAAGCATGCCATTGTTACTGTGTACGCACGCGTGCCTGGCAACGGGATTTTGCCGATGCTTCGCATTCCAATCCTCATTCCGGTTCACGCGTGCGTGCCCAGCAACAAAAGCCTTGCAAGACTCCGGATTATTCCGGCTGCGATGCATTTTCAGCTGGTGCTGCTGCCTCACCAGGTCCTCCGGTTGAAGCTTCGCCCGCAGACGCGCTTCCTGCTCCCGGTCCCACCACCTGGCTCTGCTCTGGCTGAGCTGCCGGTGCGGCAGTTTCCGGCGGTGCGGCTGTCTCAGGTGTATGTTCTGCCGGTGTCTCTGCCGGATTGTTTTCCGCCGGAGTTTCTGCAGACTGGACCGGTGTCTCTGCCGGTGCTGCCGGTCCTACCAGAACAATGGCCTTAGACGGATTGTAGGTATCCGTGTGCAGAACGGTGCGCTCTTTCTCCACACCATCGACCGTAACAACCTTCCAGAGTCTGGATTTGTAACCGATGTGTGCCGACTGGATCTGCTTTGTCTGTCCAGGGCGGAGAGAATTATCTACTTTCCGCTGCGGTTCCCCAGGATCGGTCTTGCTTAAGGTTTCGGAAATATACTCTACTTTCCGGTTTGCCGGACGGGTTTCTTTTCCGTAAATCGTAAAGGTCAGCGTTTTTCCCGCTGTCGTTCCCTCGATATAGATCGGGGTACTGTAATTATTGGTAACCTTAATATCTTTATAGGTTCCGGCGATTGCCGCATCCATAGAAGGTTTCACATACGTAACGATCATGGAATGGTTCTGCCGCTGGGTGATCTCCAGTTCCGCTTCCAGGGATGCATCATAAAGCGTAGTTGCGATCTGGCAGACACCTCCGCCAACGCTGTCCACAACCTGACCATTCTCATATGCCGCTGCCGTAAAATAACCATTCTCGATGGTAAACGGATGCATGCACTCGTAACCGGATAACGTTTCTCCCGGCATTAACACATGACCATTAATCTTGGAAACTCCATTCGCAATGTTTCCGGAGCGGGATGCACCGCTGCTTGCATACGCCGTCGTGCAAGTACCGAGCACATCGGAAATGGTAGCGAGATCTTCTTTTTTGATCTTCGGCTCTTTGGTAATGATCACGGCATCGGCTGTGATCTCCGCCGACTCTGCCGCAAGCGCCTCATTCAGCTTTTCCACAGTGGCTTTTGTGTCTACCGCTTTTCCAATCTGCTCTTGTGTAATTTCAAATTTTCCGTTTTTCCGGGTAATCGCCGCATCTTTCGGCTCGTCGATCAGACCGGAGCACTTTGTATCGACCAGGGTCTGGACTGCTGCCTCGTCAACCTGCGCGTCCAGAGAAATATGGACCGGTTCCTTTTCCAGATCCTTTCGCTCCATATACTGCCGGATCAGACAGCCACCAGCTGCATAATCTTCTGCTTCTTTCAGGGCATCCTCATTTTGAGCGGCATACCCGAGTTCTTTGGCCGTTGTTTTGACCGCGGCACCGTCTACCTTCAGTGTTACGGTGCGCGCCTCAAGTTCTGCCAGATACTCTGAAAATCCTGCTTCGGCTTCTTCTTTCGTCAATCCGCCAAGGGAAAAATCACCCACATAGATTCCATCCGGATATGCTTTTTCTTTTGCATAAGCAGGAAATGTCAATGCACTTCCAAGAGCCGCCGCCAGTGCCAGCCGCCCGAGCACATTCCATATCTTCATAAACTTCTCCCTTTGCTGTTCACATAATAACATTACATCATAACAGACAGTGCCATCGGAGCTACCATAGCCACGATCAGGATCACGATTACCACGCCCATGATAATGCGGGCTTTTTTATTGTTATGCATATTCATCATAATGAATCACCTCTTTTTAAAATAGGATCAGCCCTGTTCCAAGGGCTGTTTTTAAGTTTACTTCCTTGAGATCCGCCCGTATTTGGATATGATCTTATCGGTGATACGGGAGATTTCATTCCTGCTCAGATAGTCAATCTGCACAGGTAAATCTATTTTATGATATTTTAGTAAATACCGCAAGTCCTCTTTTTGCTTTTTGGAAGCGGGCTGTTCGCGCTTTACCTTGTAGATCAAAGGTGCATCCACAAATGCCTCCGGTGCCTGATTTGCATGATGTTCTGCTAGCTTCTGATACAGCCTGTGGGCATCGAGGGCATCGCCCAGTGCACGGTGGGCGCTCTCCTGCGTAAGTCCATAAAAAGCGCAGGCCGCTCCCAGCCGTTTGCTCTCCTCTGGCGGCATAAAACGGCGGCACAGCGTCAGCGTGTCGATCCCGTTCTTTTCAAACGTCAGGCCCTGGTTGACCGCCGCCCGCTTTAAAAAGCTAAAATCGAATATGATCCGGTGGCCAAGAAGCGGAAGTTCTCCACAGAAATCCAGAAATTCCGGCAGGATATCCACAAGGTCCGGGGCATTTTCCAACATATCCCCGGAAATACCCGTCAGCTCCGTAATCCGCGCTTCCAGATCCCGGTGCGGATCGAGCATCGTATGAAACCGTCCGGTCTCCTGACCGTCTTCCACCCGCACTGCCCCGATCTCAATGATCTTATCCTGCTTCGGATTCAGACCGGTAGTTTCCAGATCCAGGGCAATGTAACTGTTCGGAATCTGGATCTGTTTCCCAACCGCCTGATCTGCTGCGGCAGCCTTCTTATTTTTTGCATCCAGCGTCACGTTTTCTCCGCTCATACTCAAATCCTCCCAAGCACCGTCAGCTTCGCATTGTGATTTAACCGGTCTTTCTCCCGATAATCAAACAGCAGGATTTCTCCAGACCGCAGGACCTCAACATGAACCTGTGTCCCCAATGTTCTAAGTTCCGGAAGCAGTCTGCGGATTTCTTCCTTATAGGGAGTCTGTACAAGTGCAAACGATGGACGGCTCTTTGCATTTTCCCGCAGATACAGATCACACATGAGTGCATCTTCCAATGCACCCAGTCTGTCGTCTCCCACCTTCTGGCAGATCAGCGCATGGAAGATTTCATAGCGCGCCAGGCGGCTGTGGTTTAACCCGGTCAGATGGTTTTGATCATAATATCGCGCCATATATTCGTACATGGAGAACGCGTTCTCAAATTCCTGTTCAAACAGCTTCAGCGTTTTTAAGAACTGGCGGCTGTTGTAATACACCTCCACCATATTCTCCACGCCCTTTAAGCAGAGCACATCGCCGTAGGGCAGCCATTTGGTCGACAGCACCTCGTACGGAGCTTTTCCCCGGTACTGCAAATCGTAATCCTGCACCTTTTCATGCATGTAAGAACCTTTCAGGACTTTCAGAAAGCCCAGCTGGAACTGCTCCGGTTCCATGGAATACACCTCATTAAAAGAACGTCCGAACGAATCGTAGTCCTCAAAGGGAAGTCCTGCGATCAGATCCAGATGCTGATGCACATTTTTTCCGGCATTGATCCGCTCCACCACATAGCGCAGGCGGTCTAAGTCCATCTTCCGGTGGATTTCCCGGATCGTATCCGGATTGGTGCTCTGCACACCGATTTCCAGCTGGATCAGTCCCGGACGCATCCGGCTGATCAGTTCCAGTTCTTCTTCATCCAGAAGATCCGCCGCAATCTCAAAGTGGAAATTGGTCACACCATTATCATGTTCCAGAATATGCTTCCAGATCGCCATGGCATGACTCTTTTTTGCATTAAAGGTCCGGTCCACAAATTTTACCTGCGGCACCTTCCGTTCCAGAAAGAAATCCAGTTCCTGAAGCACCAGCTTTACGTCCCGGAATCGGACGGATTTGTCAATCGAAGACAGACAGTAACTGCAGGAAAACGGACAGCCACGGCTGCTCTCATAATAAACGATGCGGTTCTCGAAACCATCCAGGCTCGGATATAAAAATGGGATCCGGCTCATATCCATGACCGGGCGGATCGGCTGGTCACAGATTGTTCCGTCTACACCATGGTAAGTCAGACCGGCAACCTGCTTCATCTGCTGCCAGAAGTCAGTCTCTCTGCCATTTCGTGCCTGGGATGAAATTTCATGCTCTGAATCTGATTGTGTACCCTGATTGCTGTTTTCCATTTTACATTCTGTCTTCGCGTCTGTATGAGCCCCTCCATTCTGCGAATCTCTCCTGAGACTCCGCACCGTGCATCCCAGCGTCCGGTAACAATTCAAGAGCCCGGCAAACATCTCCTCGCCTTCGCCCTTCATAATGCCAAACACCTCCGGCTCCCGCAAAAGAAGCTCCGGCGCGTCGTAGGAAACTTCCGGACCGCCAAGCCAGATATCGGTCTCCGGAAGCACCTTATGAATATCCCGCACAAGATCCAACGCATAGGAAATGTTCCAGATATAACAGGAAATCCCGATCAGATCCGGTTTTCTCCGGTAAATGTCTTCCAGGATCAGCTCCATCTGGTTGTTGATGGTGTACTCTGCAATTTCCACCTGCATCCTGCATCCGGCTCCCCGGTTTTCTTTTGCAGCCGCCGTCAGACCTGCTGCAGCAGAACTCGTTGGCGCTTCCGTCTCAGGCACACAAGGGAGACCATCCTCGAAACGATTCTGGTCTCCCTGTACGGATTCTGCCGCGCCCTGGGACTCGGCAAACATTTTTAAACTGTACACTCCCGGATTGGAGTGAATATATTTGGCATTGATCGCCGTCAGTAAAAACTTCATATCTTATACGTCAATCTCAATCTTTCTTCCGGTCTGGTCATACTGGTAATACCGCACGCCTGCTGCATTCAGCATGCGCTTGGAAGCCCGCACGGACGGAGAATCCGGATATTTATCTTCCTTATAAATAATGGTTTTGATTCCCGCCTGAATGATTGCTTTCGCGCACTCATTGCAGGGGAAAAGTGTCACATAGATCTTGCTGCCTTCCAGGCTTCCGCCGCGGTAATTCAAAATCGCGTTCAGCTCACTGTGTGTCACATACAGATATTTGGTGCTGTACGGATCAGCATCCTCCTGCTCGCGCCCCCACGGGAACTCATCGTCCGAGCAGCCTTTTGGGAAACCGTTGTAGCCCATGGACATGATCTTGTTATCTTCACTGACAATGCAGGCGCCCACCTGGGTATTCGGATCCTTTGAGCGGCGGCCGGATAAATCCGCCACACCCATAAAATATTCATCCCAGGAAATGTAATCTGCACGTTTCTTTGAATTGCTCATATCGCTCCTCCTGTTCTCACAATCCTGTGCTTTTTCCAACCGGCACCAGCTATGCACAAGTCGATATATCAAGCACGGAACTCCTGTTTCCTGTTCACACCTTCAGCACATGGTATCCGGCGGCTTTCGTCAGCCGGTTCATGATTGCCTGTCCCAGATGGTCCTTCGAAAAGCTTTCGGAATAAATGCAGTCCACGTCCAGGTCATCGAACTCTCTTAGCACAGCAAACAGATTGTGGGCAATGGTTTCTTCCTTCGCGCGAAGTCCCACACTGCGAACCTCTCCCTGCGGATAACGCGCCTTTGTCTCATCGGTACAGATTACGCCGACCTTTTTGCCCTCCGCAAGCTTCTCTTTCACCAGTTCGTTGATGGTTTCCACCACCTTACCAGTCTCACCCTCTATCAGCTGCAGATCTGCATGCGGTGCATAATGGCGGTATTTCATGCCCGGTGCCTTCGGCCGCAGATCCGCACTTGGCGGTGCCTGGATTGCCGGATCAATCTCTACCTGTCCTACGGTCTCGCGCAGCATCTCCATGGTAATTGCACCCGGACGAAGCAACGTCGGCACATCACCGGATACGTCCACGATCGTAGACTCTACCCCGATTCCCACCGGACCGCCATCCAGGATCATCTCAATCTTGCCTTCCATGTCCTGCCATACATGCTGTGCCGTGGTCGGGCTTGGTCTGCCGGAAGTATTGGCACTCGGTGCTGCCACCGGAACCCCGGCCAGTTTGATCAGACGGTTTGCCACCGGGTCACTCGGCATACGGACTGCTACCGTATCCAGCCCGCCGGTCGTTCCGTAAGGCACAATGTCACTTTTCGGAAATACCATGGTCAGCGGTCCCGGCCAGAATGCCTCCGCCAGCTTCCTGCCCGCCTCCGGAATGTATGCTACAAGCGGTTCCAGTTCGTCCAGACAGGAAATATGCGCGATCAGCGGGTTGTCGGACGGGCGGCCCTTTGCTGCGTAAATTTTCTTAGCCGCAGTCTCATCCAGTGCATTCGCGCCAAGACCATACACCGTCTCGGTCGGAAATGCCACCAGACCTCCGGTTCTTAGAATTTCAGCTGCCTCAGCCAGTTCCTCATCTTTGATCTGTTTTGTATCTTCTATTTTTACCAGTTTTGTATTCATACGTTTACCTTCTTTGCAATCCTGCAGCAACATGATACCGGTGTGCTGCCAAGGCTGTGTCCACATGATTATTTCCGGCATAAAACCTTACCTTTTTGCCGGTCTGTTTCTGCCTTATCATAACACAAGACACCCTGCGGTGCAAGATAGACCGCAGGGTGTCTGACTATAAGTTTTCTATATTATTTATGCATTCACGCGTTTCTCATTTTTTACAGTTTTGTGTGTTCCAATGCTATGGATCAGCACACTGACGCGTTTATAAACCAGTGCAGTCACCACGGACACAATGATTCCTTTGACCACATTGAACGGTCCGACGCAGAACAATGCAAAGGTCCATACACTTCCAACCGCCGGGTTGATGGCTGCGCCTGCTGCCAGAATGGTTTCCATCGGCATGAAGTTGGAATAGAACGGAAGCATAACCAGAGCATTTGCTACCACACCAACCGCTGCCATACAGATGGTTCCCAACACAAGTCCTGTCATCGCGCCTTTTCTGGTGTGGGAAATTTTATAGATCAGACCTGCCGGAATGACCAGGGCACAGGAGATCACCAGGTTCGCAAACTCTCCTACAAATCCGGTACTGGTCGGCTTCAATACCAGCTTTACCAGAATTTTTACGACTTCCATGATCGCACCGGCTGCCGGTCCCATGGCAAAGGTTCCGATCAGCACCGGTACCTCGCTGACATCCAGTCCGTAAAAGCTTGGTGCCAGAAACGGAAGCGGAAACTCAAACAGCATCAGCACACCTGCAAGAGCACCAAACATTCCCATCAATACAACATTTTTCGTAGTCAGTAACTTTTCTTTCATGTCTTTTCCCTCCTGAAATAGATTGGTCGTGTCACTGTTCATGCATTGCGCAAACAGTAACGTGTAAGTTCATCATTCAGAGGAATCGTGTGAAATGTGAAAATCAGCAGATGCGCTGCCATACCGCCTCGATATACCATACAACGAAAAATCCCCCGGATATCGCTACCCGGGGGACTTGAGTCGTTCATGCTGCCATTACAGGTCTTGCTGTAAAAGCTTTCACACAATTTCTTCTCTCATCCAGACTATACTGTCGGTTTTGGAATTTCACCAAATCAGCTGCGCAAAGCAGGTCGCGGACTGTAACCGCCGGTGGGGAATCGCACCCCGCCCCGAAGAACTTATCATTGCCTTAACTATAGTACATCTTTTTCAAAAAATCAAGTAAATTTATACAAGACCGATCATGCTTAAGATCATCAGCAGTACCATGCCGACACATCCGCCAAATGCTGCCATCGGGCTGACATATTTCAGATACTGCGGCAGGTCTACGTTGAATACCTCCTGACACATCCAGCATCCGGAGTCATTGACATGACCAAACAGAACGGTGCCAAGACCGATTGCCAGGGTAACTGCTACCGGTGACAGACCAAGCATGTTCATGATTGGCAGGCAGATACCTGCTGCTGCCATGGATGCAGTTGCCATGGAACCTGCTGCTGCACGCATAACAGCTGCGATAATAAATGGAATCAGAATCATCGGAATACCGGATTTTGCAACAACCTCTGCGATCTCAGATACAACCGGCTGGCTGGAAAGTACAGATGCAAATGCTGCACCCATTGCGGTCACCATAAGAACCATTGCAGAAACATCGATCGCACGTTTTACCCAGTTGCCCATACCAAGCTCCAGAAGGCTTGCATTCTCGCTGATCTTTTCTGTGCGGTTTGCATTGCGGAGCATTTTTGCCTTGATCTTTCCATTGGTCAGGATCAGGATGATGATGCCAACCAGCATTGCGATCGATTTGTTTCCGATAAAGTTGATTACCTGAAGTACACCGCTGTCCTCTGGAAGAACCATGGCACAGATCGATGCTGCTGCGATCAGTCCAGCCGGAACGATCAGCGGAAGGAAGGCGATCAGGGCATTCGGGATATCCGGTTCTTTCATCAGAAGGCTCTCTACGCTGTCATCGCCATCTTTGACCGGCTCGATACCAACGGTATATTCCGGCTTCGGTGCTGCATAGGAAGCATGCTCTGTCATCCAGCGGATGGTCAGCGCATAAATGATGATAAGGGATGCCAGACAGATTACCAGGCCCCAGAGAATTACCATACCAACATCTGCACCAAGCAGAATTGCTACTGCCAGGATTGCTGCAGATGGTGGAACAACACCATGTGTGAACCATACAGCAGTAATGACATACGGAGTAACTACAGCCATGTTCATGTTTTTACGCTTTGCAATGGTTGCTGCGATCGGTGCAGTCAGAAGCTGTGAAATATCACCAAATACGGAAATCGCCATAACAAATGCGGTTAATGCCGGAGCCAGTTCCAGGTGTTTGCCACGGAACAGCTTTACAAAGAAGTTACTGATTGCAACGGCTGCGCCGGAATCCTGCACACCCATGGCAAGGATCGCACCGAAAAGGACCGGCAGACCAATGCTTCCAAGGCTCTTTCCGAACGAACCGGTAATGTTGTTTAAACTCTCAATCGGTGAAGTGCCAAAGAAAATAGAGAGTCCCATTGCGGTAAAGAACAGCGCCATAAAGCTGTTCATTTTCAGTTTCAAAGTCAATACAAGCAAGATCACGATCGATATGATCAGTGCAAGCATGTAAATAAGTGGTGTCATTGTCATAGTAATTCCCCCTAATTTTATCCTATCATTCTCTAGAACACCCGGATTTTTTCTGCTGCATCCCAGTCAATCTCAATGCCAAGACCCGGAAGCTGCGGAACATAGAAATTCATATGTTCATCATGCTCAAACGGTGTTTTCAGCACACCGGTCTTTAATATGTTCTGGTTTTCCTCACTCTCAATCGCCTCTGTATTCGGAAGGCTTCCTGCCAGCTGCAGGCTTGCTGCAAAATGAATACAGGAACCAAACGAATGCAGGGAAACCGGTTTGGAAAAGCCCTGTGCCGCAAGACCAATCTTGCGCAGCTCAGAGAAACCGCCGCCCCAGCCGATATCCGGCTGAACAATATCCATTGCATTTTCCTTCAGCAGACGGGCAAAGTTTTTGCAGCCCTGGGTTGTCTCATAGCCCATAAGCGCGATCTCCATAAGTTCTGTGCGCAGCTGCTTTAATCCTTCCTCATCTTCAAAGAGAATCGGCTCCTCCAGCCAGCTAAGGCCGGCACTCCGAAAATCACGTACCGCATTCAGCACTGCCTCGACCGGCCATGCCGCGTTGATATCGGCTGCCACCCGGCCACGCAGGCCAACCAGTTCGCGGGTTGCTGCAATCCGGCGGATATCCTCGTCATAGCTGACCGCAAATTCCGTACTTGCCGTATAATTCACTGCATTTCCTGCGATTTCCGGATTTCGTCCAATCTTAATCTTGACATCCTGATATCCCTTTTTCAGATATCCTTCAATCTCTTTCTTTAAACCATCCAGGTCTTTTCCCGGTGCATAAAAGCCGCCGCTTGCATACGCCGGAACACGGTCGGAATGTGCCCCGAGGAGCCTGCTTACCGGCATCTTCGCTGCCTTTCCGAGGATATCCCAGAGGGCAATATCAATGCCGCTGATGCATCCCATCACCAGACCGGTACGGCCATTCGGAACATTTCTCCAGTACATTTTCTGCCAGAGCAGTTCAATATTCTGTGGATCTTCCCCGATAATGGCCGGTGCCAGCTGGTCTTCCACAATGTGTTTGGCGATCACCAGAGGACTTCCATAGCAGAATGCCTCTCCAACACCGTAAATCTCCGTATCCGTCTCAATCCGGATCCAAAGCGCCTGGCGGGCTCTGCACACGGACATGGCATCGCTCATGACCGGACATTCCCAGCGCAGACCTATCGTTTTTACTGCCGTGATCTTCATGCGAATTCTCCTTCCTTTTTCTGACTTTATCGTAGCACAGCCGCCACGTTATGCCAAATTGGTAAATTTGAATCCGGGAATTAAAATAATTAATGTTCAGGAATTTGATTTAACGTTTTTTTATTTGACTTAGAGAACGACATTTCATAGAATAAAAAGATAACAACAGCTCGGATTGACCGGTAAGTTCCGACCGATCTGCAATTTTCAAAAGAGAAGGTGACATCCATGGACCTGCATTATCTGGAATATATCATTGAAATCGCAAACATGCACAGCATTTCCCGCGCGGCAGAAAATCTTTTCATTACCCAGTCCACCTTAAGCCAGTACCTAAGCCGTCTGGAATCCGAACTCGGCGTAAACCTGTTTGAACGCAGGCGTAACGAAATGACCTTGACTCCCGCCGGAAAACTGTATGTAGCTGCCTGCGAGCAGATGCTCCAGCAGAAGCGGGAACTCTACAACCAGTTATCCGACATGGGGCAGGCAAAAACAGGAAGCTTTTCGGTCGGGATCACACCCCAGTGGGGCGCCGTGGCATATTCCCACATCATCGGAAAATTTTATGAATCCTATCCCAATGTCACCGTAAAAGTAATGGAAGAAACCGCTTCTCCCCTGATTCGCCTGCTGCAGGATGGAGAACTGGATATGGCGATCATCCCGTTAACAGAAAATTCTTCCCTTCCGTTGGAAAGTATACTGCTCCAGGCAGAAGAGCTGATTCTCGCAATCCCGAAAGAGCATGCAAAAAAACTCAGCCTGCAGAATGCAGACGGCAGTTTCCCAAGGATCTCCATCGCCGACCTGAAAAATGAACCCATGATTTTTTCCCAGAGCCAGACAACCATCCGCAAACTGGAAAACCAGTGCTTTGCAGCCTGCCGTGTCACCCCGAAGATCGTAGCAGAAATCAACTCTCACCCGGCCAGCCTGGTTATGGTCGAGCAGAGCATTGGCAGCACCTTTCTTCCCATTTCCTGTGCGACCACCTCAGACCGCATCGTATACGCCCACGCTGTGCCAACCGTGCAATGGTTCGTTGTCATTGCCTTCCGCAAAGGATTTGTGCTCCACCAGAGTGAGAAATATTTCGTAAGCCTGTTCCAGCAGCTGTTTGGCGGGCCACATTACACCAAGGAATAACTTTTTCAGTTTACCAGCAGGAGGCATCATTTCTGCGTCAAATACTCCATCACCCCCATATGGATCGTCCACGCCAGGCGGTCCTGATATTCCTCCTCCTGCAGCTTCGCAGCCTCATTCCAGTTGGACAAAAAACCACATTCCACAATGACGATCGGCTGCTTCACATGTAGGAGAAGATAATAATTTCCATTCGGTTTCGCCTGCCTGGTGTTCTTTTCTCCCAAGACAGAATCAAAGCGCCTCTGCAGAATTTCTGCAAGGCGCTTTCCTCTTTCGGATGTTTTATAATAAAATACCTGTCCGCCGGATATCGGTTCCTGATGATAACTGTTCTGATGGATGCTTACCACTAGGTCCGGATCCGCTTCTTCGATTATTTTGCAGCGGTTTTTCATGTCCGCCATTTTCTTGTTTTGATCGGTTTCTTCATAAAGACCGCGGTCATCTTCCCTGGTCATGATCACCTTCACATCGGCAGCTTCCAGATAAACCTTTAACTTTCTGGCAATCTGCAGGTTGATGTCTTTTTCCAGGCTGCCATCCACCCCGATTTTTCCCGGATCCATACCGCCGTGTCCACTGTCGAGGACCACCACCGGCTGATGGTTCTTTGCGGTCACGTTCTGACTCGATACCATAAGTCCTGCCTGGCGGGATACCAGAAATACTGCCGCAAAAAGCATGACTGCCATAAGCTGCTCTGCCAGCTTCTGCTTTTTCCATTCTTTTCCTGTCCAGTTCTGATTCTTCACCTGATCCGCTCCGTATCTGGTTTTTTCCTATAGAATATATGAACCCCGGACGATGAAAAGAATCCCGGACTTTCTTTTTTCACATAAATCTGCAAAAGAAAGTCCGGGATTTTTTCACTAGTCTACTTCCAGACGGTTATAGTCCTGCACACCATCTCTTAGAATATACTCAAAATAATCTCCCTGCTGGGTTGCCATGCCCTCTTCCTGCCAGAGCGCATAGGCCGGATCATTCCGTACCAGATCCTGTACCTGGTACGCTGTTCCCTGATAATAATGATATTTTAACAGCGAATACAGCTGTGCCATCTGCTCCCGTTCACTGTCCGTGATATCCGATACGTTGTTCAGCGCAGCGATCGCCTGATTATAGAAAACCCGGCGTAAAAACGGAGTCTGGAATTTTTTAAAATGCAAAAGATCCTCCTCGGTCCGCTTATTTTTCTTTGCCCATCCCTCTACATCCAGGGAACGGGTCCGGTACAAAAAGCTCCGGTCATCCCGGTAGGTGAGAATTGCGTATTTGCAGGACGGTGTTGCCAGCGATGCCGTCACCATCTCCCAGATGCCGCGGTTTTCATCGGAACGCTTACAATGCTGCACGTGCAGATGCCCACTCAAAAACAGCGGTACATCCCAGTTTTCCAGAAGATCCACAAACTGCTCACTGTGTTCAATGGTACATTCATCGACATAAATCTCACTTTCATCCAGAAGATTATGATGGGCAATTGGGATGATTTCCACCCCGGCATCCCAGGCCTCTTCTAACTGCTGCCCGATCCATTCATAGGTATCTTCCGAAATCGCACCGCCAACCTTGTTGATGGGACTGTACTGACAGCTGTCGATCATCAGCAGCCAGGTATTGTCATCGAGTTCATACCGGTAACTCAGACTGTTCGGATCTTCGCTTGCAGCTTCATCATAGCCAAACGCCCGGTAAATCTGGCGGAATTCTTCCGGTGTTATATATTCTGCCGGGAGACGTTCTTCCCCTTCGTACCGCGCTGCCTGCCGGTTGTTGATATCATGATTTCCCGGGATCACAAGAACCGGAATACCATTATTCTCTACCCGGTGCAGTTTTTCTGCCAGGTCTTTGTGGCTTGCCTTTTCTCCGTTCAATGTCAGATCACCACTTAAAACCAGCGCATCCGGACGCAGTTTCACAACCTCATCCAGAAACGCATCCGTGATCTGGTCGATATACGTTACCACTTTTCCATCGCCGTATTCCACCATTTCCTGAAAACGTGGTCCCTGGTCTGTCAGGGAATCTGAAAAATAGTGAATGTCCGTGGCCAGCATAATGTTTTCCACCCAGCCGCCATCTTCTGCTTTGGGGAGCGGTCCGGAATCTTCTATGATTTCTTCTGCACGCGTCTCGCCCGTCGTTTTTTCTGTATCTGTTCCGGCAGTATCCGGCTGCCCTGCTGTGTTTTTGTCCCCATTCTCTCCAGACGCTGTTCCATCCGTCACATTTTCAGAATTTCCATCTGCCATATTCTTCCCTGTATCCGTTTCCGGATCTTCTGCCGGACTTTCTGTCCGGAGTTCCTCTGATACCGCTGTGGCGTCTGCCGGGTGATTGTCTGTACATCCACTCAGAGCAGCCATCACCGCAAAAACAGGCAGAAAGGCAAAAAGCACCTGCTTTCTGCCATCTGATCTCTTTTTCATATTCCCATCGACCTTTCCAAACCATCGTTTCACGCAAACATGTACGCCTGGCAACAAGATTCTGCCGATATCCCGAAGCAGTCCGCTGTTCCTGCACATCCATGCGTCTACGCAGCATTCCCCGATCCGAAACTACGGCAGCTTTACCGTATCCCATACATCTGCCGGTTCAAATCCGAGGCGCCAGCAGGCTACCCCCGCCAGATCATTGTCCTTAATCAGCTGCATCTTCAATGCAAGCGAACGCTCTTCTTCCATCCAGATTTCGTATTTTGCACCGTCTTTCTCCAGTTCACCATAATACTGTCCCAGTTCGTCCTGCCAGTAAAGCTCTATCTGGTTCGTTTCCACCCACGCTTTGGCATTTGCAATTCCCATGGACTGGGATGTCGTACCCGATGCATCTTCCTTCCAGATTCTGGTGTAGAACGGAATCGCACTGATGATTTTCTCTTTCGGAACCTGCTTTAACAGATCTGCAATTCCCTGGCGCTCATATCCAATGGATGCAACCGAACCCGCTTCCCCGCCTGCGTAATGTTCATCGTATCCCATCATCACGACATAGTCGGCTACCCGTCCCTGTTCTGCCCAGTTATAAAAAGCAGAGTACGCTGCAGGCACGTAGGAATCGATGGATAAAACAAGTCCGACCTTCCTGCAGTCTATGGAAAGTTCCCGGATAAACTGGACATAATGTGGTCCTGCAGAAGCTTTGATTCCCTCGATATCCAGATTGATTCCGTCAAAGCCGTATGTTTTTGCATCCTGCATCAATGATTCTGTCAGTTTTTTTCTCGCTGCCGTACTGGCAAACAGGACTTCCGACTGAACATTCTCTCCTTTATTAAAATTATCCAGAACCGCCCATACCTGCAGTCCCATGGCATGCGCACGATCCACATAATTTTTATCTGCAAGAGATTCATAGTTTCCCTGATTGTCTGTCAGCATAAACCAGGTCGGTGCAATGACATTCACGCCTTTTGTATTGGACAGCAGGGATTCCATAGCCTGGTTGGCCGAACGGTTTGTCACCTGATGCCAGACCAGCACCACCGGTTCGTCCATGGAAATACTGGTATACTCCGGTTCCACGAATGTGCTGACCAGCGTTTTCATTTCTGTCTCCTTCAGATGCCGATTTGAGAGATAGCCAACCTGACCGTCTTCTGTCCGGATCCGGCTCCAGTTTTCCAGTTTTTCCAGCACAATCACTTCGGAACCAGACGGCACTTCTGTGATCATTGCACTCTTTACCCCGCCGCGGATCCGCAGTGCACTGTTTTTCTTTACAACCGCAAGCTGCTGCGGTTCCCACGATGTGTCTACAAATGCCCGATGCACATTGTCTGTATCAAACATCTCAATCCGCACATTGGTATATGCACTTACCAGACTGGACAGCAGCCACACTGCGCCGTCCTGCTCTACAAAAAGCGGTTTACCGCTGCTTCCAAGGGTTTCCGCATCTGCATATACGATCTGATCCGGAAGCGTATAGAGCAGCTGGCTGTTTCCTGCATCCCAGTAAAACCGTTCGTTCACTGCTTCGTTGACCCAGTCAAGCTGCAGATAAGTCTGACCGTCAATATAACGCCCTTTGGTACCTTCTACTAGCTCGTTATCCAAAAATACCGCTGTTTCATCGCCATTTGCCTGGTACCATTCGTTTTCATTTACCTGTTCCTTCGATGGTTTGTACTTCCGGTATAAAAAAAATCCCGCTGCTGCTCCCACAAACAGCACGATTGTCAGGATCACTGTCAGTACTGTTGTCAGAAATCGCTTCATCTGCCGTATCTCCTTTATGGTATTCATACGTTCAGTATACCATAAATACCTCGCAGCTTCTCTTAAATTTTCCTAATCTTTTCCCGGGCTGAATCGGGGATTCTCTTTTCTGACCTGAAAATTTTTTGTTCCGCTCTTTCTGACCTCATCCTTCTATCTGTGATACACCATATCAAAATGAATTTCTTTTAACCGTTTGGTCTTCATGTAATCCGCTTCTTCCTCGTTCACCCCCTCAACTGCCGGATTTGCCGCTGAATTGTCCTGCGGTATGTCTTCCAGGATGTAATCACCCATGTAAAAACTTCCGTCTTCCCGAACTTCAAACAATTTGTCCCACGTCGCGTCACTGGCATCTTCCCCATCGATCAAAACACGGATTCCTCTTTTCTGATAGCGTTTTAAACCTTCTACATAAAGCTGATTTCCTTCTTTTCGCTCTTTTTCACACACTTTCATAAACCCCTCTTTTCTGCAGAACGGCAATCTTTTCCCGGAAGGCTTTGCCGTGACACATTCCATCGATCTGACTGCACAGATCTGCTGAGCAGTTTCCTGATCCACACCCGAAAGATGCCGTCCGCATATTTGTTTTTTCCGTGTTTTTGTTTTCGTTCCACTGCGGATACTCAAAGCTCTGTGTGCTGCTTTTTCTTTCATCGTTCAGACAAAAGAGTTTCAAAGCACAGGATCTTCTCATGTGTAATACGGAATGCATCTACTGAAGTTGGAATGCGATACAGCCGACAGGCAAACCTTTTTTCTATTTCTTTTCTGTTTTCTTCTCCGCCCGATACAACGGTCAGTTTCCAGCTCTTATCCCGGTTTCCTGTCTGCTCTAAAATTTCCAAAAACGCTTCCGTCCTCCACTCACTTAAAGATCCAACCAACACTTTTAAATCACAGCGTGCGCACTCATTCAGACTGTTTTGGGCTGCTTCTCCGTAATCCAGAATCAGGTACCGGTAATCCCGGCCCAGACAATATGACAGGATCGATGGATCTGCCTGTTTGTAATAATCCACTTCCATGATAGAAAACACATTCCGTCTGTTTTCTTCCTGTTCCATCTTGTATCGCTGTCGTTCCTGTCTGTTTCCGCTTTTCCCGGCAAACCGTTCTATTCTTGCAAAATCACCATGGTCATTCCACTCTAATACGGCAGTTTTTTTCCGTTTTACTCCCATCAGATAATTCGCCATGGAAATTGCCAGATGGCTGGTCCCCACACCGCGGCCACAACCAGCTATTCCAATCGTCCGGATCCGTGCATTCGGCAGATTTGTCTGACCCTTCTTCTTTATCCCGAAAATACGTTTCGTATCGTCTCTCCTCTCTGCCCAAACCACCGATTCCAGATTGTCCGGTATACATGGTCGGATCTGTAACTGCCCAAAAACGGATCTGAAAAGTACGGCATCCTGAGTCCGCCTGTGGCTGGAAATTTTCGCCGGAAAGACAACCGGTCGCAAAACAAATTGTAGAGCACCGTCAGTCCCTGCACGCAATCACAATCGTTTACCGCCTCTCCGGAATTTTCCCATTCCCAGGGTTTTCCCCCACATAACAGCAGATAACCATCTGCATTTTCGTTTTTGAATGAAACCAGATCCGTTCCGCAGTCCAGGATACGGATCCGGTACCCGGACGGTTTCCACTCCACCGCTTTGCCATAGCAAGGCAGCATAGGCGTTTTCCAGATACGGACAATTCCACAGGAATCTGCCGCAGCTTTCCGACACTCCATAAGCTGGCGCACCGCCCCGGATTCATTGTGTTCTTCGTACACTGCCGGCAGTCCGCAGCGCTGCAGATATGCCGTCAGTCCCATAGCAATGTGGGTGGTCCCCACCCCGCGGCGGCTCCCCGCCACAGCAATTACCAGAGACTCCTCCATACGCTTTACCCCATACCGAAACGCACCACATTCCGACTGGTTCCAAAGTTTTTGTAATCGTTCTTCCAGTTCCTTTACGTTCTGGAATCGCCTGTTTTTTTCCTTCTGCAGACATTTGCGGATTATGCACATCAGACGGCGTTCGGTGATTCCTGATAATTTCACCTGGTCTGACCGGATATCTTCTCCCGGGAAATGTCCTGTCAGCATGTAATGGAGGACAGCACCAATGGCATAAATATCTGTTCTTCCATCTAAAACATCTCCCGAATACTGTTCCGGCGCCGCACAGCCGATTGTTCCGTAGCGCTCTGCCATGTGTGCCGCTTCGTCCGCATAAACTGCATGATCAAAATCAATTAACTTGATTGTATTTTCGTATAGTAATAAGTTTTTGGGTTGTAAATCAAGATATAAGACAGGGGTAGGCATTGTAGAATGCATGATATGTACCAGATGGCAAATCTGAATTCCATATTGAATCGTCATTGCCGATGAACAATGTCCTGACTCTGTAACCAGGGCATATAAAGAATCTCCTTCGAGATACTCCTCAATCAGGTAGCTGTACTGATCATCTTCTGCCAGGTCATATACGATCGGTATCGCCTGGTCACGAATCCCCTTCAGTATCAGCGCTTCTCGTCTAAACAGTTCATAATTGACAAAGGTCTTTGGAACCCTTTTTATGGCACGGTATTCATCCAGTTCCATGTGTCTTGCCAGAAATACGGTGCCGCTTCTTCCGCAGCCCAGTACACGGCATAATTGGTACTTTCCGAATAAAATGGTGTCCGCTTCCCTGCACCTCCTTTCTCGTACTTGTCTCTGTGATTGCATTGTAATCAAAATAACGGTACACCGCAACATAATCCATCTTCAAGGTTCGACAAAGTTCGACTTTCGCGATATGTATCCCGTATACACGCCCTGAAATCCCGGTTTGTTGCTGCTTACGCACTGCACAAACAGTAACGGTTTCTTAACAATTCCTAAAAATTTTCACATAGGAATTGATATTTCCCCGTATTCTATATTATAATTAGAGTAGGAAAGCAGATTCTTTTTCCGGCTTTCCCATTTCAGATCGAAAGGAGTGATCTTATGAAAATTGAACGAATCAATGAAAACCAGATACGATGCACGCTGACCAGTCTGGATCTCAGCTCCCGCAATTTAAATCTGGGTGAGCTTGCCTACGGAAGTGAAAAAGCCCGCAGTCTGTTTCGTGAAATGATTCAAAAGGCCTCCAATGAAGTTGGCTTTGACGCTGAAGATATCCCCCTGATGGTGGAAGCAATTCCGCTGTCCAGTGAAAGCGTGATGCTTGTCATCACCAAGATAGAGGATCCTGAGGAACTGGATACCCGTTTTTCCAAATTCTCCCCTCTCTCCGAAGACGGGGCAGAAAATTTCCTGGGCGGTCTGGCAAACGAGCTGTTGGAAGGTTCAGACGGACTTATGGAACTGTTTAAGCAAAATATGCTTGCCATGAACAATCCGACTGTTTCCGGAAACACAGATACCGCTGCACTTCAGGCTCCGGATTCCCCGGATTCCACAAATCCGGCAGACAGTACCCCGGTTATGCAGACCCGCATTTACCGTTTTGGCAGCCTGGATGAGATTTCAGACGCAGCAAAAGCTGCAGCATCTCTTGGAACTGTACCGAATAAGCTTTACAAAAAGCCAGGAACCAGTCAGTATTATCTGGTTCTTTCCAATGCTTCTGCAGATCAGATCGCGTTCAGCCGCATCTGTAATCTGCTTGCAGAATACGGCGAAAAGGTAAAAACCGATGCCGCAGGCGAAGCCTACTATCAGGAGCACTATGAAGTCATCATTGGAGCAGATGCCCTGCAAAAACTGGCACTGATCTAAACGCATAAGAAACAATCAGCGGACGCGCCACTGGCGCCTCCCCGATATGCCAAGCAACAAAAAAGCGAAGCACCCTCTTGTGAAGGTCTTCGCTTTTTTATTTGTCTGTTACTGTTCACGCATGCGTGCCCGGCAACGTCTGTTCCCATATTGCAAATGCGTCTTATTTATCAGCCAGGATCTCGTTGATACCGGATACCAGTGAATCACAGTCAATACCGTGAACCATGCATGCCTCTTCCAGAGACTCTCCCTGAGAAGACGGGCAGCCCAGGCAATGCATACCTGCACGCATTAAAATCGGGGCAATCAGATCGCTCTTCTGAAGCAGCTCGCCGATTAACATATCTTTACTGATCTGCATGTTGAATTCCTCCTTTTGGATATACTACACTACACTATAATACTTTTCCCAAAAATGCGCAAGGGGTATTCACAAAACAACGACGCTGAAAACATGTTTGATTACACTTCATGCATTTCATACAAAAGAAAAATGATAATTTTATTCAATATGCCCAATTCATAGTGCTTTTCTAGGATTTAAATTGCAATAGTTACCTAAAGCTAACCGCATATTGTACCTCATTTTATTCAAAAGTGCAATATTTTCCTCTTGAATATTTTTTCAAGATAGTATACAATGATGCTATCGAAATGATTATAGAATATTTAAGGAGGATAATTATCATGGCATATGTAATTTCTGATTCTTGTGTTAGTTGCGGTACCTGCGAGAGCGAGTGCCCAGTAAGCGCTATTTCCCAGGGAGACAGCCAGTACGTAATCGACGCTGATGCTTGCATCTCTTGCGGTACCTGTGCAGGTGTTTGCCCGACCGGCGCTATCAACGAGGGTTAATTGAAACACAATTAATCGAAATGCCTCTTCTGTATTTGCGGTACAGAAGAGGCATTTTTTTATAAAGGAGTTTTCCATGACAAGCAAAAAACCATTGATCGCACTTACCCCAAATTTCAATACAGAACGGGAAGAACCTTACATGCGTCCTACCTACTTAAAAGCGATCCGTGCAGCTGGCGGCATCCCTCTCATCCTCCCTCTGGATCTGGAAGAAGAAGACCTGATCCAGCTTGTGGACACCTGTGACGGCTTTTTATTTACCGGGGGTCCGGATATCCACCCTTTTTACTTTGGCGAAGAAACCCAGGCACACTGCAGCAAGGTTTGCCTGCGCCGGGACCGCATGGAACTGGCCCTGTTAAAACTCGTTATGAAGGCTGAAAAACCGGTTCTTGGAATCTGCCGTGGAATCCAGCTTCTGAATGTTGCACTCGGCGGCGATCTCTATCAGGATATTCCCAGCCAGTTTCCACAGGATTTTCCAATTGCACATACACAGCCGTTCGATTACGTCATCCCATCTCACAAGGTTGAAGTACTTCCAGATACTCTCCTGGCCCGCCTGACCGGCTGCCAAACCCTACAGGTCAACAGCATGCACCATCAGGCCTGCCGCCGGCTTGCGCCGGGACTGACTGCCTGCGGGCACGCTTCCGGTGGTCTGATCGAAGCCATCGAGAAACCGGATTACCCCTTCTTTCTGGGAGTCCAGTGGCACCCGGAATATCTGTGGGAACAGGATCCGAGTATGAGGGCAATTTTCGAGGCATTTGTAAAGGCGGCCCGCTAATGCGTTCCGCCTTCATTTTTCTTTTTTCACCCGTTTGTTGCATAAATAACTGCTAACTGTCGTGTGAACGACGAACAATTACTTCCTATAGTTTCTTCCCGCTTCTCCCAAATTTCTTTTTCCGGAAAAACGGCATCCGGGCCGCTGCTGCCTCTGCTTTGCCCTTATTCTCCTTCTGGTGAGCCCTTAAAGCTTCATCCAGCGCCTTAAACCGTTCCTCCTCTTTCTCATCGCTGATCCGCATCATGTACTCCAGTTCCTGCACCATGCGGTCGTTCACCTGGCGGCTGATCTCTTCGCTGAGCGCTTCATTATTCTGCCGCATAGCCTGTCCAATGGCATTGCCAATAATATGGTTCATCAACAGCTGGAACTGCTCCAGTTTTTCCTGCTGCGAGAGCGCACCGCCTTCTGTTCTCACGCTTGTTACTGCTCCTGTTTCTGCATCCCCGTTCATATCGTTCCCCACGCTTTCTTTCTTGTTTCTGGAATCATCGGTATATCGTTCTGCTTCAAATCCAGCCAGATCCGCATCCTCCAAGACTTGCGCTTCCGGCTTTGCTTCCTCTTCTCCCATTTCTGCCTTTGTCTCTTTTCGGTGTTCTTCTCCCGTTTTTTCTTCTTTCAGGTTTGCTTTTTCCAGGCTTTTTTCTTCCCGGCCTGGTTTTTCTGATTTTCTTTCTCCCAAACGTTCTTCTTCCGCATAACGATATACCGTTTCCGCTTTCATCTGTACTCCGGCTTTCCCGGCGTGCGCCTGACGCAAAATCTCGGTCGCATTCTCCATCAGGATCTTACTCAGGTTCAAGTCCGTTTCTCCGGCCAACATCCGCTTCAGCACCGGCTCTATCGCCTTTAACTGATACCCCTTTTCCTTTAATTCATTGATCTTCTGGAACATTTCGATATGAAGTTTTGTATAATACCGTTGATTTTTCCTGTCCCGCGGTATCTCCAGGTGCAGCTCGTCCTCCCAGTAACGGAGCACATGATTCTCCACCCCCACAAGCCTGCTGGCCTGGGATATGGAGTAACGTCTATCAGCCATCCTTTTCTCTCCTTATGGTTCTTCCTTATTTCATACAATTTATGTAACTGCGCAATATCCTCACAGTTCAGCTTACTTAAATATTATGAAATCAAAATTCCAAATATGCTTAAAAATGGACAAAAAAAGAGACGCATCCCATTTGGACAATGTCTGCATCTCTTTTTAAGGTTTCCTGATATTTTATTTCATCATTCCTCAGAACTTTTATTTTGCCAGGTTCACAAACTTTGTGAACTCTGGCTGCCATAACAGATTCACCGTGCCGATCGGGCCGTTACGCTGTTTGGCTATGATTACCTCCGCAATGTTCGGAGTGTCTGTATCTTTGTTGTAGTAATCGTCACGGTAAAGGAACATCACCACATCGGCATCCTGCTCGATCGCGCCGGACTCACGCAGGTCCGACAGCATCGGACGGTGGTCGGTACGGGTCTCACACGCACGACTCAGCTGTGACAGGGCGATGACCGGTGCATTGATCTCACGCGCCAGGGCCTTTAAGGAACGGGAAATCTCGGAAATCTCCTGCTGGCGGCTCTCACTGCTCTTTCCTCCGCTGCCCGTCATGAGCTGCAGGTAGTCGATGATGACCATGCTCAACCCATACTCCAGCTTCATCTTTCTGCACTTGGAGCGCAGCTCCGTGATGGAAATACCCGGCGTATCATCAATGATCATCTTGGAATTTCCGATGACACCGATTCCCTCAACGATCGCATCCCAGTCTGAATCAGTCAGGTTACCGTTACGAAGCTTCTGGGCGTCAACGTTGGACTCCATGGCCAGCATACGGTTGACCAGCTGTTCTTTCGACATCTCCAGGCTGAAGATCATGCAGGGAAGTCCTTTGCGGACTGCCACATGATCCACCAGGTTTAAGACAAATGCTGTCTTACCCATGGAAGGACGCGCAGCGATCAGCACCAGGTCAGAAGGCTGCATACCGGAAGTCTTATAATCCAGATCGATGAATCCGGTCGGGATACCGGTTACCGTTCCCTGGCTCTTGGACGCCGTCTCGATCTTTTCCAGTACATTTAATGCCACCTGCCGGATCGGCACAAAGTCGCCGGAATTCCGGTTCTGAAGCAGGTCGAAGATGGTTTTCTCCGTGCCTGCCAGAATCTGCTCCAGTGGTTCCTTTCCTGCATAACAGGTGTTGGCAATCTCTTCATTCACCTTGATGAGTTTTCTTAAAACCGACTTTTCGTACACGATATTCGCGTAGGAACGGACATTAGCCGAAGTCGGAACCGTGGTGATGATGTCGCGCACAAATTCCAGGCTGCTGACCTCCGGCGGCACATCTTTCTCCTTCAGACGGTTCTGAAGCGTGATCAGATCGACCGGAGCGCCTTCATTGAACAATTCCACCATGGCTTCAAACATGATGCCATACGACTGCTGGTAAAAGTCCGCTGCCGTGATGATCTCCGATGCGGCAATGATGGCATCCTTGTCCATCAACATCGAGCCGATTACCGACTGCTCTGCTTCCACACTGTGGGGAAGCACACGCTTCATCAATGCCTCATCCATAAAAATTTACGCCTCCGTTACTTTGACAGTCAGCTTCGCGGTTACATCCTTATGAAGCTTTACCGGAACCTCATGGTTTCCGAAGGTCTTGATCGGCTCCGGAAGAACCAGTTTCTTTTTGTCGATATCCAGATTCAGCTGCTCTGCTGCTGCAGCTGCGATCTCCTTGCTGGATACGGAACCAAATGCCTTTCCGCCCTCTCCGGCTTTCATTTTCAGGGTTACGGAAACAGCCTCGATCTTCTCTGCCAGTTCTTTTGCTGCTGCCAGCTGCTCTGCTGCTACCTTTGCTGCGTTTGCCTTCTGAAGCTTTAAGTCGTTTAAGTTCTTGGAAGTTGCCTCAACCCCAAGCTTTTTCGGCAGGATAAAGTTTCTTGCGTATCCGTCATTAACCTTTACGATCTGGCCTTTCTTTCCTAATGCCTTAACATCCTCTAATAATACGATTTCCATTATGATATATCTCCCTTCTGTAACATCTCATCAATCACCGCTTTCACGCGGTCCTTTGCCTCATCCATGCTGATGCCGGAAAGCTGCGCACCGGCAATGGTCCGGTGACCGCCACCGCCCAGTTTTTCCATCATAACCTGCACATTGACCTCGTCAATGGAACGGGCACTTAAATAGATCAGACCATGATATTCCGTCATAACCACTGAGGCCTTAATGCCCTTGATCTCCAGCAGCTCATTTGCCGCCTGGGCACAGACAATGGTCGGACTCGGAAGCCCTTCCGACGGACAGACGCCGATGGAAAAGGCATCCCGGTAAATCTCTGCAGAGGCAATGGCTGCCGCCTTCGCCTTGTAATCCTGCATATCATCCCGGAACAGCTTGCGCACACGGGTCACATCGGCTCCGTTCCGGCGCAGGAACGCTGCCGCCTCAAAGGTACGCACACCGGTCTGGTTGGTAAAGTTGTTGGTATCGATCACGATACCGGCATACATGGCATCTGCCTCGGCAGATTTCATGCGGATACCGTCTGCAATGTACTGCAATACCTCAGCGACCATCTCACAGGCCGAGGAAGCATACGGCTCCACATACGAAAGCACTGCGTTGCTGATGACCTCGCTGCTCTGGCGGTGGTGATCCATCACCACGATCGTCTTCACCAGCTTCAACAGCTCCGGCGCATCGGTGATGCTTGGCCGGTTTACATCGACCACGACCAGCATGGTACTGGCATCTACCAGTTCTGCCGCCTGGGCACCGGTCAGAAACAGGTCCTCCGGATAATCCGGATTGTCCAGGAAGCGGTTCATCATCGGCTGGACGGATGTTGTCACCTCGTTGATGATGACATGCGCCTTTTTGTTTAATGCCGTTGCGATCCGGTAAATTCCGATCGCAGAGCCAAAGGCATCGCTGTCGCTCAGCTTATGACCCATGATCAGGATGCGGTCCTTCGTCTCCATAAGCTCACGCATCGCATGTGCCTTAACGCGGGCCTTAACGCGGGTGGATTTCTCCTGCTGCTGGGACTTGCCGCCGTAATACTGGATGCGGCTGCCATCTTTTACAACCGCCTGGTCACCGCCGCGGCCCAGGGCCATATCGATGGCAACACGCGCAGACTCGTAATTCTGGGCGTAGCCATCTCCATTCATACCGATACCGATACTTAAGGTCACCGCCATCTCGTTGCCGATATTGACGGTCTTAACATCCTCCAGGATAGAGAAACGCTCCTCCTGCATCTGCTCCATGTATTTCTGCTTTACTGCAAAGAAATACTTATCTTTCTCAATCTTTTTCAGGATTCCGTCCACCGCGCCGATGTACTTATTGATCTTACGGTCGATCAGCGCAGTCAGCAGGGAACGGCGCACCTCTTCCACGCTCTCCAGTGCCTCATCGTAGTTGTCCAGATAAATAATACCTGCCACCATCTTCTCATCGGTGATCTGCTGACGGTAACGCAAAATCTCCGTCTCATCAAACAGATAAACCGCCAACAGCTTCTGCTGGCTGACAACTGCCTGAATCTCCTCTTCCTCCGAACTGCTCACATAGATCGGCTGGATCTCCATGCGGAAGCGATGCTCACCAAAAACAGTGTGCACCTTGACCGGATCTTCATCCGTCGCCAGATCCTCTTTTGTTACCTCCGGAAACATGGAAAGCAGATTTTTCCAGTTTCCTTTTTCCAGGGCGGTTACTGCCCGAAACTCCTCGTTCGCCCAGACGATCCTGCCGTCTTCATCGGCTAACGCGTAAGGCAGAGCCAGCCCCGTGAGCAGCTGCTTCTGAATCCATGCATATTCCGCTGAAAAGTCTACCAGCCCGCCAAGGATGCGCTTTCTGCTGTAAAGAAAGATCCACATGGCAACCGCCAGATAGCCGATCGTGAACGGAAGCATGACCAGTCCGCCAATATGGCTGACACACCCGGCCGCAATGTTGGCGCAGACTAAAAACAGGGAAAGAAGCAGGGGCCAGCTCAAATAACCCTTCAGCTGCCCATGAACCTTTATGTTCTCTTTCATACGTTTTCTCCTTATTCGATTCGCAACTGTTCCTGCAATCGTTCCTGTCCATGCATTGCGCAGACAGAAACCTGCAACATCACAGTTACCCAGACCCCAGGGGATCTGCCGCTTGCAGTCAGCATTTTGCCGCCGCTTATCTTTCGATTATACCATAGCCGACTTATTTCGTCTACTATCGTTCCGCTTCCGGGCACAGCGCATACCCGTAAGCCTTATCGTTCACAGCCTTCGACACTTTGCAATGATATAGTTCCGCACAACACCGTTGTCGTTGCAGATTTTTTGACTTTATCTTTCCAGAACAGTCGTTCCGTGATAGAATAATAATCCGAAGCAACTGCAAATTTCTAAAGCAGTTACGCGCGAAATAACACGTTATACATGAACATATCACTGTGCATACATATGCAGTAAGATCGATACCGCTGTAAAGGAGACTCACTTTATGATAAAAAAAGAAATCGCTGAAATCAAGCGCCAGTTCACCCCTGCAAACTGCTCCATCTCCCGCATTTGCGGCTGCTACGTGGATGGTGAAAAAAACAAAAAAGCCGAATTCAAGGAAGCCTTTTTATCTCTTCCGGAAGAGGATATGTTCAAGTATTTTGAACTGCTCCGCAAAAATCTGTCCGGCACACTGGGAAAAAATCTCATGAACCTGGAGTTCCCGCTGGCTGCCGAGGAAGAAGGCGGACCGCATGAATTCCTGTTAAAGCTGCGCAACAGCCGTCTCCAGGACGATGCTCTTTTAGACGCTTTCTACGACCGGATCATTGAAAACTACGACTACGTCGGCAACTACCTCATCCTGCTGATCCACGACGCCTACGACATTCCGGGCAAGACCTCCGACGGCATCGAAATGGAAGATGCCTCCGATGAAGTTTACAGCTACATCCTGTGTTCCATCTGCCCGGTCGATCTGTCCAAACCAGGGCTCAGCTACAACGAACTGGAAGGCAGCTTCCAGAACCGCATCCGCGACTGGGTAGTCCAGATGCCGGAGCTCGGCTTTTTATTCCCAGCCTTCAACGACCGCTCCACCGACCTGCACAGCACCCTTTACTACTCCAAAGACAGCAATGACCTGCACGATGCCTTTATCGAGCAGCTCCTGGGCTGCCCGCTCCCGCTGCCAGCTGGATACCAGAAAGAATCCTTCCAGACCATCATCGAAGACACCCTGGGAGATGCCTGCAACTATGAAACGGTAAAAACAATCCATGAAAATTTAAGCGAACTGATTGAAGAACACAAAGATGAGCCGGAGCCACTGGTACTTGACAAATACCAGGTACGCAGCCTGTTAGAGCAAAGCGGTGTCGAAGAAGAGCACCTGGAAACCTTTGACCAGAACTTCGATGAGACCGCAGGAGAAAAAACCTCGATCTACGCAAGCAATATCGCCAACACCCGCGCCTTCGAGGTCAAAACCCCGGATGTCATCATCAAAGTCAATCCGGACCGCACCGACCTCATTGAAACCCGCGAGATTGATGGCCGCCAGTGCCTCGTCATCGCGATCGACGGCGGCGTCGAAGTCAATGGAATTGCGGTGAGTCCGAGTGCGGCTGCTCCAGAAGAATAACAATATTGTTAACGTAATAGGACCGTGAAAGTTGCCTTCGGCAACTTTCACGGTCCATCGTTTTTTCCATGAAATTGTTATATTTAGTGGTGGCTGCCACAATGACTGCAGTCCCCATTGCAGGTCAGATGCCCTGCGCCAGCGTTTTCTTTTTCCGGGCAATCCGCACGGTTTCCGTTCTGTGCTTCTTCCTTATCTTTTTTCTTAGAGTAAAGAAGCAATCCGACCAGACATATCACACCGACCAGCACCGCTACACAGGCTTTTAAAAATATTCCCATTAATACTTCCATATTACGCAATCTCCTCTATATACAGCATATACAATCTGATTATTCCAGCGATAAGTCTCTGGCTTTTCTACAAAATTCAGAAAATCCCTGTTTATGGACAATAATCCAAACTGTTCTTATGCAAAAAGAGGCCTTACACGATTTCTCGCATAAAACCTCTCCTGAATTCTTAAGTCCGTATCTTAGGATTACTCCATGGTGTACGGCATCAGAGCGATGTGACGTGCTCTCTTGATAGCAACGGTCAGAGCTCTCTGGTGCTTTGCACAGTTACCGGTAATTCTTCTCGGAAGAATTTTACCTCTCTCAGATACATATCTTTTCAGCTTGTTGGTATCCTTGTAATCGATTACGCCGTTCTTATCGCCGCAGAATACACAAACTTTTTTTCTTCTACGCATGCCGCCTCTTCTTACCTTAGCGCCATCTGCTTTATCAGTCTTATTGAATGCCATTGGTACTGCCTCCTTCTTCAAATGATTCGTGCCGTCTTAAGCTAAATCTGATTTAGTTAAACGGCAGTCCTTCGTCTTCCACACCATCTGGAATGTTCATGAAGCCATCGCCAATCGCGCTGGTCGGCGCCGGTCTGGAGGTTGGCTGATAGCCGTAACCGCCATTGTCGTTATTGCCGCTTCCAGAGTTCTTGCTGTCTGCGAACTCCTGATCATCCACGATGATGTCTGTGGTATAAACACGCTGACCTTCTTTGTTGGTGTAACTGCCAGTCTGGATACGTCCGGACACCAGTACGCGCATCCCCTGACGGAAATACTTCTCTGCAAACTCGCCTGCTCTGTCAAATGCCACGATGTTAATAAAATCGGCAGTCTGCTCGTTTCCGTCCTGGTTACGGCGTCCTCTGCGGTCCACTGCAAGGGTATATCTCGCAACAGCCATGGAACGCTCTCCCTGGGTGTAACGAACTTCCGGGTCTCTGGTCAATCTTCCCATAAGGATTACTCTATTCATACCATCACTCTTCCTTTTTTAAGCTGGTCGTTATCTATTACTTACTGCTCGTCCTGCTTTACGCAAAGATATCTGACAACCGGCTCCATGATGCGGATGTGTGCTTCCACTTCGTTAGAGCAGTCAGAGTTCTCAGACTCGAACTTGATGAAGTAGTAGAAAGCCTCTTTTGCTTTCTGAATCTCGTAAGCAAGTCTCTTCTTGCCCCAATCATCAACGCCTGTTACAGTGCCACCGAAGCGGGTGATATAACCCTGTACCTTCTCCAGTGCTGCAGCTCTCTCTTCGTCTTCGAGTTTTGCGCTCAGAACAACTGCTAATTCGTATTTGTTCATTGCTTTACCTCCTTGTGGTCTCTGGCCCTTGACTTCAGTCTCAAGAGCAAGGATTTTAATGTGTCACGGATAAATATTTTACCAGAAGCGGTGCATAAATGCAAGCACTTTTTTGCGATTTATGCAAGTTTTTTTGCGGTTTTTTCGCGTCTTCACGCGTTTTCCGCATTTCCTGCCTTCGTCAGTCCACGGGCATTTTTTTCTACCATTTTCCGCTCTGTCATCACCTGATGACCGCAGCCCATACATTTCAGGCGGAAATCTGCCCCAACGCGCAGGATTTCCCACTCATGGCTTCCGCAGGGATGCGGCTTCTTCAATTTTACGATATCTCCAACTTCAAAATTCCAGCGCTGGTCCATGCATCGCACTCCTTTCGTTTTCATCTTTCCCGACTCTGTTTCTGTATTCCCAGGCTTACCGGATCATATGTCCCGGATCTTTTCCCAGGATCGCATCAATCTTTGCAAGCTCCTCTTCTGAGAAGTCCAGATGCTCAAGTGCCTCCACGTTATCTTCGAGCTGGCTGACACGGCTTGCCCCGATCAGCACACTGCTTACCTCCGGCCGTCTCAGTACCCAGGCCAGCGCCATCTGCGCCAGGCTCTGTCCGCGCTCCACGGCAATCTCATGCAGCTTTGCTACCTTCGCAAGCTGTTCCTCATTCATGTAGCGCTTGCCGATCGTAGTTCCTTTGCGGGAGGCACGGGAGTCTGCCGGAATGCCCTTTAAATACCGGTCCGTCAATGCGCCCTGCGCCAGCGGACTGTATGCGATGCAGCCGGTTCCGGTCTCTGTCAGCACATCAAACAGGCCCTGCTCCGGCCAGCGTTCAAACATATTGTATCTCGCCTGGTGAAGCAGACACGGCGTTTTGTTTTCTTTCAAAATAGCAATGGCACGCGCAGCTTCATCTGCCTGATAATTGGAAATGCCGACATACAATGCCTTGCCCTGGCGAACCATATCAGAAAGGGCACCCATCGTCTCCTCCAGAGGTGTCTCCGGGTCCGGGCGGTGATGATAGAAGATATCAACATAATCCAGATTCATGCGCTTCAGGCTTGCATCCAGACTGGACATCAGATATTTTCTGGAGCCCCAGTTTCCGTAAGGCCCCGGCCAGAAGTCATAGCCCGCCTTGGTGGATACCAGGATCTGCTCCCGGTAAGACTTCAGATCCTCCAGAAAGATCTTTCCAAAATTTTCCTCTGCCATTCCGATATTCGGAGCACCGTAATTGTTTGCCAGATCGAAATGCGTGATTCCCAGATCAAATGCCTTAAAAATGATCTCCTTCTGCTCGGATAACGGCTTTTCCGCACCGAAATTCTGCCACATGCCCAGAGATACCCTCGGAAGCAGAATGCCGCTGTTCCCGCAGCGTTTGTAGCTCATTTTGTCGTATCTCGCCTCGTCTGCTCTATACATTTATTTTCCCTCCGTCAAAAAGCGCTCAAACACCTCACCGATCGGCGCACTGATCACCAGATCTGCCCGTTCATCCATCGGCGTTGCTGTTTTATTGATCAGCACCCGTTTCTTTCCCCGGTAATAATCGATCAGGCCCGCTGCCGGATAAACGGTCAGGGAAGTACCGCCAATGATCAGGATCTCCGCATTTTGTATGTAGCGCACCGCCTTCTGCAGCGTTTCCTGGTCCAGTCCTTCTTCATATAAAACCACGTCCGGCTTGATGATGCCGCCGCACTCGCACCGCGGCACATCGTTCATCCCCAAAATATCGGAAAGTCCGAAGAATTTCCCACAGCGGGTGCAGTAATTTCTGTGGACAGATCCATGCAGTTCCAAAACCTCTTTACTTCCGGCTGCCTGATGCAGACCGTCGATGTTCTGGGTGATCACTGCACGCACCTTGCCCTGCTGCTCCAGTTTAGCCAGTGCCTTGTGTGCTGCATTCGGCTGCGCATCCGGGAACAGCATTTTGTTTTTGTAAAACCGGTAAAACTCTTCCGGGTTCTTCCGGTAAAAACTGTGGCTGATGATGGTTTCCGGCGGATAATCGTACTGCTGGTTATAAAGTCCGTCCACACTTCGGAAATCCGGGATTCCGCTCTCGGTTGAAACACCCGCACCGCCAAAGAACACCACATTGTCGCTTTCTTTGATCCACTGTTCCAAAAGATCCACTCGCTCTGACATTTTCTGATCCATCCTGCATGCTCCTTTCCAGTTTCATTCCATGTAGTTCTTTTCTATATTTTCTTCTATTTATCAACTGGCAGCCTGGCACTTTTCTTTATACAACCTCATCCAGAAAAACACGGCTCAGCACATCGATCTGCTCCGCTCCCGGATAGGCCCGGACTGCCTCCGGAATCCGGTAACCAAACAGCCATGCCGTAAACGCTTCAATCCGCAGATTCAGCACCCGACGCTCATCCCACTGGGTCCGTGCCAATGCTTCCTCCATCGTATCGATCGGACCGTCCAGTTTTTCCAGTTCGGATTCCGTATGATTTAGTGTCCACACCCAGCGTCCCGCATTTTGCGGGATCAGCGGATCTTCCAGTTCCAGGCAGATCCGAAGCTGTTCCGTCTGGGCATCCTGTTTTAAGCGGATCACTGGTACAAACGCTTCCGGTGTTACGATCCGGGCCATGATCGCCGGTTTCTTGGTCTCCAGTTCCGAGTAACCAGTTTCTGTATACAAAAGGCGCTGTTCTTTCTTTTCGCGTCCCCAGATGCCCTGGATTCCAACCAGCTGCTCCCCGTCATACAACAGTTCCAGCTTGCCAAGCTCACTCTGAACCTCACGCACCAGACTTTTTACATACGCTGCATCCCGCTTGGCAAATACCTCATAGCGCGATTCCAGCCAATGCTGCATCCAGTCCGCTGCCAGCTCTACGGTGTCTTCTTCCACACAGACACGTTTCAAATCTTTATTTCCACTCAGTTTCCAGACTGGCTGGTCATAAATAAACGTAAACTGAAACGGCGTATAGATTGCCTCTGCCGCCGGCATCAAAAAACAGAATGGCATTTGGCGTTCCCGCATATCCTGCATCATCCGAAGAAGCAGACTGCGCATATATCCCCGGTGACGCATCGTACTCTTCGTCGCTACGGCCACGATATAGTCCACATTCCAACAGGCATCCCGCACCAAAAGCCGGTATGGATTGAGGTGGAGCATCGCCTGAATTCCATCCTCCTCACGGACCAAAACCTGGTTTGTTGTCATTTTTTCCTGATCATAATAAGTAAGAAACTCCTCAGAATCCTCCGGGAAAGCTTCTCTCCATAAATTCTTTGTCAGGACTTTTTCCTGATTATCCAGATATCTTATCATAGCTGCCTCTCTTTTCCGCCACAACCCCTATCTGCTGAAGTTCTTCTGCTGCACCAGATATTTTCTTGCAAAGCCACACGGATTATACGACATTTTTGCGTGCCGCAAGCCTTCCTGTCCCAGGTCGTCCTCCCGGTTTACCAGCGCCACATCCGGGAATTCCTGCACCAGAAACTGCTGGTTAATAAACTGATATAAACCCCGGATTTCTGGATTTGCCTTTTCAATGTGAATGACTGCCATATTTTCCGCCGGATTATAGCTTCCAATGGTAAATGCTTCCAGTGTTCCATCAATGTATACACCAGACATCCGGATATCCAGATCCAGACACTGCTTTAAAATCTCATGGATTCCCTCTACTTCATAATCCAGATGCTCTTCTACCTCATCGCCCTTGCCTTCTCTCCAGCGGTCCAGGAAACGCCAGACATCATCCCGGTCAGAACAGCAAAGGCGCCGGAACTCATAGCGGCCCTCATACTCCTTCAAAAATGCATTCAGATGATTTTTCTTCTTATGCAGCTTCTTGCCGGACAGTTTGCGCATGGCTTCGCCGTCGTACAGATAATCCTTTAAATCCTCCTGTTCCGTCACCACAAAATCATCCGACTCCTTTAAATGAAGAAACTCTACCGCCTCCTCATCGGCCAGATAAATTTTAAGCGGAATATGCAAGACATTATTAAAATATTCCACCGTCATATCAAAATACTTTTTTAAGTTCTCTTCTTTGCAAAGAGGCATGGCACTATGCATCACCCCTTCTTCCTTCATCAGCCACAAGAGTGCCTTGTTCTCATGAATGGCATACTGCACATGATAATATTTCCGCCAGATGAAGCTGTCTAACGGCACACTGTCACAAGTCTTATTGGGACGCAGCCCAAAATACGGTGCCAGAATCTTCATATCTGCTGCTTCTACTGGTTTAAAATTCAAATCTGTCATTTCTATTCCTTTATTCCTTCCATATAAGATAAGACAGTATGTTTCTTATCTTAAGCTTTCTTTCACGTCTTTCGCGTTTTATTATTATAGCGTGAGTCCGTTCCAGAATCAATATAGCGAAATTCCCATTTCCAACCATTTATTCTCGTTACTGCTCAGAAAAGGTCCAGCAGCCAGCAGCTACCGGACCTTTTCTGTAACCTGATGAACCTTCCATGCCCGCATTCCGGATATTTCCAGTGCAGAACCACAATAACGGCACTGTTTTACCCCAAGCTGTTCCACCGGCGCTCCACAATTCGGGCATACCACCGATGCTGCTGCCCCCGCCTTTCCGGAGTCATAAATGTAAACCAGCTCGGTCTCGCAGACCGTCTGCCTTTTGTGAGGTGCCGGTCTATCTGTCTGATGGCTCTCTTTGGTCCGGCTTCTGGAACGTTTCTGCGCCTTCATCCCATTTTTCCCGGCAGGCTCTGCCTCTCTCCAATATTCTGCCGCAGTTTCACAGAAAATACTCGCACTGCCGCCATAACGCTGATACCGGTTGATCACGGTTTTATGGATTCTGACTGCCCCGGCTGTCTGGATATTTTCTTTTTCCAGAAATTCCTTCACTGCCCGTTCCACTTCCGTTCGCAGTTCCTCCCAGTTCCATTCCGGGAAATCCCGCAGGATCTGCGGCAAGTAGATGCTTGTCATCCCACCAAGCGATTTTGGCTGTTCTTCCTGCTCTTCTCCTGCGCTCTGCGCACTCCGCAGGAATTCCCGGAGAAAACGGATTTCTGCAGAATTTAAGAATCTGCAAATGCTCCGCCGGATCCGGATAAATAAGAGCACCACCAGAAGAAGTAAAATTCCACCTACAACCACCGCAACATGCTTTTCACTCATATGTATCTTTCCTCTTGCTCTTTTATAAAGCTTCTCACGATATCCTCCCTGTTTACTCTTTTACCGTGCCCACACTAAGAAGAGCCTCTCTCATTTCACTGCGCCATTTCTCGTTGGCAAGACAGATGATACCCTTGCAATGATCTGTAAAAAGACACATTTCGCAGATTATACGATCAATGGATTGCATCACATTTTTGATATCCCATGAATGATGTCTCCGTTATGCCTTGCAAAAACCATACTCATTATTTTTATCTCAATTATACGCTCGTACATTGCAACATGGCAATACAATTTTTTCCGGCTGTCATGAAACCATTGGCGTTCATCCGCAACTTCAACTATGAAGAAATTCAGTGAAAAACTGCAAACTCCTGCCATGATATTATTATAGAAAGAAGGAAATCACACTATGAACTTATCAAAAACAAATAAGCAGATAAACCTCCTACACATCCATGATAGAAGTTTTATCTGCTTATTTGGAAACTCCTGCAGATTGTTTTCAGATTAACTCGTCAATCTTTATTACCGTTCATTCTCCGAATGATCGCATCCCGGTATTCCTCGGTTGTCGCAGTTCCATGAAGATCCGGAGTCAGACAGATTCCCGCTTCCAGTACCTCATCCACTGCCCCTCGGATCTTTGCTGCGCAATCACGCTGCCCTAAGTATTCCAGCATCATGCAGGCTGACCATAAAAATGCGGTTGGATTCGCAATGTGCTGTCCGGCAATATCCGGCGCACTGCCATGAACCGCCTCAAACATGGCATAATCTGTTCCGAGATTGCTGGATGGCAAAAGTCCAAGTCCTCCGATCAGTCCACTTGCCAGATCTGATAACAGATCGCCATACAGATTCGGTGTTACAATGATATCAAACTGATTCGGATTCATAACCATCTGCATGCAGGTATTGTCAATGATCTTGTCATCGTGCTGAATCTCCGGATATTCCTTTGCAATCTCATGGAAAATGCTCAAAAACAGGCCATCTGACATTTTCAGGATATTTGCCTTATGTACACAAGTCACTTTTTTTCTGCCATGTGCCCGTGCATACTCAAATGCGTCACGGATAATTCGAGTGCTGGCTTTTCTGGTGATAATTTTCGTTGCATGAACCGTATTTTCATCGATCTGCTCTTCCACACCCACATACAGGTCTTCCGTGTTTTCCCGGAAAATTACCATATCCACATCATGAAATGGTGTTTTCACTGCGATATTCGATTTTGCAGGACGAATATTTGCATAAAGGTCATATTTACTTCTCAGGGTTACATTCAAGGAACGGAATCCGTGACCGATCGGAGTTGTGATCGGAGACTTCAATAAAACATGATTCCGGTCAAACGAAGCATATGCTTCCGCCGGAATCAATGCACCATTTCTCTTCCATTCAGCCTCACCGACATTGTAAACCTCATACTCCAGTTCTGCACCGGCTGCTTCTAAAATTTCCAGAACACAGTCTGTGATCTCTGGTCCAATGCCGTCTCCCTTAAACACCGTGATTGTTCTCTTCATCTATATGACCTCCTGTTCTCATCCTGCATTTTTATTTTTCAAATCGTATCACAGGCTCGATTCAAAGTCAATAGATTGTAGTACCCACAACGTGTTGCTTTTGATTAAGAACAAGCACTTATCCGACAACTCCTATATCACCAGCGGCAACAGCACGTTCTGCTTAAGGCAGCTTTTTCAGTCCATAGATCAAACATGGTTCAGGATACCGGTAGATTGCAAAAACAGCACCAGCATGATGATCGGCATTAGGTACTTGATCATCACTACGTAAAGCCACTTCCGCCCAAACTTCTTTCCACCGCGTTCCATCTCTTCCACAATCCAGGCCGGTTTCATGATCCAGCCAATAAAGATGGCTGACAAGAAGGCAATAAACGGCATCATAAAGCTGTTGCTGATATAATCCATGATATCCAGCAGCTGTCCAGTGCTTCCGTTTGGCAGCATGACCTCAACGTAAAAAATGCTGTATCCAAGCGCAATCACGGCAGTTGCAGCCAGATAAATAACCGACAGAACTCCTGTTGTTTTTTTACGCTCTGTATGGAAAATCTCCATGCAGTTTGCAGTGATGGATTCCAGAACGGAAATACAGGAGGTCAACGCTGCGAATGCTGCAAGGATAAAGAAGAAAAGTCCAATGATTCTTCCCGTAATGCCCATACGATAGAATACTTTCGGCAGAGAAATGAACATCAGGCCAGGGCCCGCAGACATTCCATCCACGCCAAAGAATACATAAACAACCGGAATGATCATAACTCCCGCAAGTAGCGCAACACCAGTGTCCATAAGTTCGATCATGGATACGGATTTTCCCAGATCAACCTCCGGTTTTACATAAGAACCGTAGGTAATCATAATCCCCATCGATACACTCAAAGAGAAGAACAGCTGACTCATGGCATCCAGTGTGATCTGCAGAAATCTTGATACCGTCATCCCGGACCAGTCCGGAGTCAGATAAACCTTTAATCCCTGCATACCCGTCCGGATACTTCCATCATCTGCCGTATTTTTCAACGTTAAAGAGTACACCGCAATTCCAACCACGATCAACAAAAGCATCGGCATCATGGTTTTGGAGACTCGCTCAATTCCTTTTTCGACACCGTGATACACGATAAACGCTGTCACCAGCATGAAAATCAGCCCATACCACACGGATCCCGGCGCAGTAATAAACGATGTGAAACAGTTGTCCTGCGCGGCAGCCTCCACATTCCCGCTAAGAAACAGCAGGATATATTTAAGAATCCAACCGCCGATCACCGCATAGTACGTCATGATCAGAACAGGTACAAAAAAAGTGATCACACCGAGAAATTTCCATTTCTGATTCATGCTTGTATAGGCATAGATCGCACTTTTACCAGTTCTGCGGCCGATCGCAATATCCGTGGTCAACAACACAAAACCAACCGTAAAGATCAGGACCAGATAGATCAGCAGAAAAACACCACCACCATCCTTCGCCGCCAAAAAAGGAAAGCGCCAGAGATTACCAACACCAACTGCGCTTCCTGCTGCCGCGAAAACAAACCCCAGCTGCCCTGTAAAACTACTTTTTTTCTTCATTGTATCCCACTCATTTCATCCCTTCACTTGACATAGCCACATCATATTACTAAAATTATAATAAATAAATATAAAGTTATTTATCTTATACTTTAATTATTTTCATCTTATATTGTAACAAGGACAAAAGGACGAAAGCATGGACACATTTAATTACCGTATATTTCTCACGATCGTACAATACAGCAGCTTTCAAAAAGCAGCGGAACTTCACAACGTTACACCACCTGCCGTCAGTCACATTGTAAAGCAGATGGAACAGGAATTCGGAGTCTCCCTGTTTATCCGGAACCGGCGCGGCGTTGTCCTGACCACCTCCGGCGAACAGGTCCTGCCCCTGATTTCCTCCCTGATCCAAAAAGAAGATATGCTCCTTCAGTATCTGTCCGATCTGAACGGTCTGAAGAAAGGACATGTCCGCCTTGGCATTTTCAATTCGATGTGCAAATATCTGTCCGATCTGATCTATGGTTTCAAAGCGCAGTATCCCAATATCACCTTCGAGATCTACCAAGGCTCCTATGAGAATATCATTGACTGGCTAAAAACCGGAGTGGTTGACATCGGTTTCCTGTCCCAGACAGTAAATCCACATTTTCCTTTTTACCGTATTTTCGCCGATCCGCTGATCTGTATTTTGCGCAAAGGAACGATAACCGCGTCAGACACCGGAATTTCCCTTGAAAGCCTTGCAAACGAGCGCTTTGTCATGCAGCGTGAATCCTGCGATGCAGATGCCAGACGCATCATAGACAAGCTGAATCTCGACATCCGCACCGTATGCCACGTAGTCGATGATAAAACAACGATTGAGATGGTCAAAGCTGGTTTTGGCTTTGCGATCATGCCTCTTTTGACCATGTACGGCTTTGAGGATGAAGTGAAAATGCTGCCCATCGTCCCGGCAGAAGAGCGCGTGATCGGTGCATGTGTCCGGAACGCGCATGATCTAGCGCCGGCCGTCAGGAAAGTGCTTGAGTTTATCCAAGATTATGACTATGGTGAAATGCATGAAAAGTTACGCAAACACTTTTTTGAGTAAGCAAAAACCCCGGAAGCCTTGATTTTTACTGGCTTTTCCAGACAAAAAAAGGAACCATCTTTCGATGATTCCTCAGAGGCGACAACCAGATTTGAACTGGTGATCAGGGTGTTGCAGACCCACGCCTTACCACTTGGCTATGTCGCCATATTTAATTGCTTATCAGATTTCTCTGATAAATGACCCCAACGAGATTCGAACTCGTGTTACCGCCGTGAAAGGGCGATGTCTTAACCGCTTGACCATGGGGCCTCTTATATGAAATTCATTAACACATAGAAGCTATGTGAGCTCCCCGAGTAGGACTTGAACCTACGACAGCGCGGTTAACAGCCGCGTGCTCTACCGACTGAGCTATCGAGGAATACGCTGCTCGTTGACAGGCAACAAAGGTATTATATGATATGGGTGCTTTTTTGTCAAGCAATTTGTTTCAAAATTTTTAAAATTTTTATTTGCTTGAGTAACACGTTCATTTTCACTTCAAAAGACACATTTTTTAATTTACCTGGTATAAAAAGAATATACCTTGGCATACTTCTTCACTGAGGCGCGGTTTCCTGCGAAATAAGAAAGCACTAGGTTCCTATCCATTCAGGATGAACTCCGGTGCTTTCTTAGTTTGCCACGATTCTGTTCGTTTATTCATTCTGTTTTTGCTTACAGCAAAATCCTCACTCGTATGAAAATCTACTTTTCAAGACTCTTCCAACGGAAGTTCGGAACCACATCACTCCATTTGCTGATTCCGATCAGTGCTTTGTATTTCTCTGTGGTCTCCAGGGTGGATGCCTTGTTGTCGATATTTTTATATACCAGCCAGGACGGCTTCTGCATGGTTGCTACGATATCATTGGTCTTGCTGGTATCGCAATGCCACAGACCAAACGCCTGGGATGCTGCCATCTCAGAAGGCGCATCAACCTGACGGCTCATGATAAATGCATCGATATACGGATTGCTGTCGGCAATGTAATATGCATAAGCAATGGCTGCTGCCTGCAGATCTTCTGTCGTGCCACGCGTTGCACTGGTGGATGTAAAGCCCTGTTCAGAAAGGATCACATGGCGTACTTCACCAGAACGGGTACGGAACTGGGCCTGCTGCAGATAATCTGTCAGAACGCTTAAATTCAGCATATTTACAACCGGTGAAGACGCATCATCCTTGATCAGTCCGGTTTCGCGGTCATTCCAGAATTCCGGTTCCGTTAACGGAATCGAGTACGGATGATATGCTAATCCCCAGTCCATGGAACCGCCCGGGATCATCTGGTTATTAAATGCATCCAGCAGATCTTTGGCATTATATGTCAACGAGCCATCCGCTTCGTGCATCCAGTTATAATCCGTTGAGAAGAAGACACGGCTGCTCTGGCTGGTACTGCGGATTGCTGTGTAGAACACGCGGAATGCCCGCTGATATTCATTGATATAGCTTTCCAGACTCATAGGTCCCATATAGTTCCAAAGCTGATTATTAATCTCATTGCCGATGACCCAGTTGGACACTCTCCCATATGGAGAAGATTTTCTTCCGTAACGGTCTGCCAAAAATGCAGCAATCGCACGCAAGGACTCATATCCTTCCTCCGTCGCAACATGAAAACCATAATAGTTTGCAACGGAAGCCGGCTGCTTTGTAACCCCCGGATAATACAACTGCGGCGTGCTGTCGTTCCAGCCATTTAAGATAACCGCCGTAACGGTCATATCTTTTTCCGACATTCTCTTAATGGTGTCATCGTATACGGCAAGCACATCTTTATTAAAATGGTAAGTTTTCCCATCATACTCATAATCAATTCCGCTGCCCAAAATGTGGTTGAACGGAATATTGACGATCACATGGTTTACGCCAAGGGAAAACGCATCTGAAAGCATAGCCGGTGTCGTCTGGATCAGAAGTCCTTTTTTTGTCTGCGCAGTCTTATACGGATCTGTGTATTTTGCAACACTTTCCGGATTTGCCACATAAGCCTCATTACTGACAATGGTATATTCACTTCCATCATAGACAGCTACAACAAAACTGGAATACAGTCTGTCTTCCTGCGTTCCATGATTCAGCGGAAGCTGAAACGATAATTCGTCTCCCTTTGTGATCCATGCAGCGTAATCCGTCCGGCCTTTTAAATCCCTCTGATACGGTTTCATTTCAAAAAGATACAGATAATTATCATAGTATGCCGGATCCGACCAGCTTCCTTCCATCTGACCTTTGATGCTTACCTGATTGCCACCTGTCACTTCGCAGCTTGTTATATGGGCAAATTCTGTCGGTGCAGGCTTTGCCGCCTGACTTTCTGCCTGAGTTTCCGCCGCAGCTGTATCCGCAGTCTCTGCCATTGCTGTTACGCTGCCGGCCCCGGCAAATACCGCAGCCATACAGCATAACGAGATACAATACTTCCATATTTTTTTCAAATTTTCTGCCTCCAATCTCTGTCAATCCATGTCATAAACAGCAAAATATTTCGACTTGCCATTTTCACCCCATTATCATAGCACGGAATTCATTTGGTTCAAGTAGGTTTTCCCTTACATTGATTTAAGATTTTCTTGCAGAATTCTATGGAAGAAAGTAATGATTTATGATTCTACGGCAACTGCGCAATGCATTTTCTCCACATCAAAACCGATAAAATGACTGCAATATAGTCCGTCAGTGCCTGCCCGTAAATAACGCCGGTTAAACCACCAAGCGCATTTAGCAGAAATAAAAGCGGGATCAGAAGTACCCCCTGACGAAGCACCGATAAAATAGTCGCCCAAAACGCTTTTCCTACAGACTGCATACAGTTCATATTCATAAAAAGGATTCCGATGACAGGCCCAGAAAGCATGTATGCAATCAGCATTCTGACACCATACATGATGACTTCCTCATCCTGGATAAACAAGCCGATAATCTGTCTGCGGAATACAAAGAACAGAAGTGTCGCCAGAATTCCAATCACGATACAGCATTTTTTTGTGTATGCCGCAATGTCCTGAAAACGTTTTTTATCGCCGGATCCAAAATTATAACCAAGCAGGGGCTGCACTCCGTTTGCAAGTCCCATCTGCAGAAATGTGATAAACATATTTGCCTTGAATACGATTCCGATTGCCGCTACCGGTGCATTTCCATATGCGACTAAAATCTGATTTAATACAATTGTGGAAACGCTCATTAAAGTTGAAAAAATAGCGGTTGGGAGACCGCAGGAACAAATGCCGCTGAAAATACCGTACCGACATGTGAAATTACGGATCCCAATAGAAAAATTATTACTTTTTTTCACGAAATACCAGAGATAATACAGGCTCGCCAGTATATTTCCCAAAGTAGTAGCAACTGCTGCACCAGCTGCACCGAGATGAAATCCACTGATCAGAACCGGATCCAGAACAATATTGGCAATGGTACCGATCATGCTGCCGATCATCGCCTCTTTGCTGGCGCCCTCAGAACGCACTACAAAGCTGGCTGCTGCAGACCAGATGATAAACGGTGCTCCATAAGAAATATGAAAAACATATCCGCGTGCCAGCGCATAAGTTTCTTCATTTGCGCCAAAAATACTCAGGATTGGCTGCATAAATCCCACTAACACAAGTGCAAAGAGAATCCCAACGGCCAATGACGCATACGTGATAAATGCAGAAACCTGTTTCATACGCTTCTGATTCTGCTCTCCAAGTGCCATAGATGCCACAGCGCTGCCGCCCATGCCAAACATATTCGCAACCGCCATAAATAAAATAAAGATGGGATTCGTAAGACTGACTGCAGCAACCTGAAGCGGATCTCCCGTCTGACCAACAAAAAAGGTATCCGCCATATTATAAACAACCGTAACCAGGCTGCTGATCACACTTGGGATCGCCATCGTCGCAACTGCCTTAGAAACCTTCATCCGGGCCATTAATTCATTTTCCGCATTCTCATTTGCATTCATTTTTCATTCGTCCTTTCTGCCTCCAGATTTTGAAGCATTTTTCCTACAATACGCAGAAATTCCTGCTTTTCCTGTTCCGTGATTCCCTGTAATAACAAATGCTCCGTCTCCTCGACCTCCTGCCGAATCCGGTCTTTCATGCTTCTCGCTTTTTCGGTAAATACGATTTTTTTATATCGTCCGTCCCATTCATCCGATACCCGCTGGATCAATTTTTTCTGCTCCAATGCATTCAGCATTTCCGTTACCGTAGATGGTCGCAGACCAAATTCCCGCTCCAGATCTTTTTGATATACGGAATGTGCCTCTGACTCAACCAGAACATAGTTCAGGATTTTCCCCTGCGCACTTCCGATGCCCAGCTGCGTATGTACTTCCTGCGAGCGGTTCCGAAGCCGGTTCGAAATACAGTTGATCATTTTTCCTGTTTCCATAAATCCATGTCACACCTTTCCGCCTTTGTTTCTGACTCCGCCTTTGCAGACTTTTGTTTGCCCGTAGTTTCTTTTCGATACCTTATTGCTTCACCAATTGTTGCGTTTCCCCTTCTGATAGTTGTAATAGCCTTCGCAATAGTTCGGCTCCTAAGTATATTAAGAGAAGAAATAATAAAAGTCAACGATACTTCAAATATTGAAACTTCGCCGATTGTTCTTCATAACAAAAAAGACTGGAATCTCTTCCAGCCTCTCATCTATGTACCCTCAAAACCACATATTGAATTTCATCCGTTTTCTTCGTTTTCGCGGTTATTCATAGGTCTTCGACCTATTTCATAACATTAGCTTCGCCAATGTTTCGTCCAATCCACTCAAGTCCTTATGGAAGTAAACTTCCAACGGCCTTTCCTGTCTTGTCCGAACCGCTCCCTAAACCATATTGGATAAGCCCTCGACCTATTAGTGACAG
>NZ_QUEH01000019.1:0-90460 GCF_003477935.1 Clostridium sp. AF32-12BH
CCGCCATTTGGAGAAGTGGAATTTAAATTTTCATTTTAGGGGTGACGGTTTGCGGAAAATACCGCTTGTATTTGTGCACGGCTTTCGGTAGAATAGTACTAGGCTGAATCTGGGATTCTCTTTGGAAACGGAGAGAAGAACATGAAGAAAAAACGATCTGCCATTTTAAAATGGCTTTTGCTGGCTGTGTTTTTGCTGGCGGCCGGATGCTTTTACAGCTACAGTGGAGGGCAGACTTCTGAAACGTGGAATCCGTCAGCAACTTCCATGGAGACAGAGTTGCTGGGAGCGTCGGAAACATTCAAAGCGGAAGCGCCAGAAGCAGGAAAAGAAGCGGAAGTAGAAGAAACCGAAAAACTGGAATCAGATGGACAGTCCGGTGCCGAAATCGTATCGGAAACAGCGGAACAGGCAGCGGTACAGAAAGCAGGACAGTCAACCGTACAGAGGTCCGGTGCGGGCACTGCGGAGCAGAAACGCTGCTATGTGTACATCTGCGGAGAGGTCAATTGTCCAGGTGTTTACACGCTTCCGGAAGGCGCGCGGATTTATGAAGCCATTGAACTGGCTGGCGGTTTTACCGGGGAAGCAGCGGAAAGCTGGCTGAATCTGGCAGAGCCGGTCTGCGACAGCATGAAGCTGGAGGTTCCGTCCCGGACACAGGCAAAGGATCCGTCATGGCAGGCGAAAAGTCAGGCTGGCAGTGCAAACAATGCGGGGGCGACTGGAGGTGGAGCGAACGGTGCAGCGGGGAAAAGCCAGGCGGCACTGGTGAACATCAACACGGCTTCTCTGGAAGAACTGATGACGTTAAAAGGCATTGGGGCTTCCCGGGCAGAGGATATTGTCCGCTACAGGCAGGAGGCCGGTGGTTTTACAAAAATTGAAGACATTATGAAAGTGCCTGGCATCAAAGAGGCAGCTTTTCAGAAAATAAAAGACAACATTATAGTATAGGGAATAGGTGAGAACATGGCAAAGATTCTGGTGGTTGATGATGAAAAACTGATCGTGAAGGGCATCCGGTTCAGTCTGGAACAGGACGGCATGGAAGTGGACTGCGCATATGACGGGGAAGAGGCAATCAATCTTGCGAAGCAGACCGAGTACGATGTGGTACTTCTGGATGTTATGCTGCCGAAGTATGACGGGTTTGAGGTTTGCCAGGCAATCCGTGATTTTTCCGAGATGCCGATCATCATGCTGACTGCCAAGGGCGGAGACATGGACAAGATTTTGGGACTGGAATACGGGGCCGATGATTATGTCACGAAGCCTTTTAATATTCTTGAGGTAAAGGCACGGATCAAGGCGATCATGCGAAGAAATTCCAAAAAGGCCGGTAAGGGAAAAGCAGCAGAGAATAAGATGATCACAGCAGGAGATTTAAAGCTTGACCGGGAAGGACGTCTGGTATTTATCGGAGAGAAAGAAATTAACCTGACTGCGAAGGAATTTGATCTTTTGGAACTTTTGGTATGCAATCCGAATAAGGTGTATTCGCGCGAGAGTCTTCTGGCTCTAGTGTGGGGCAACAAAGCATCCGAATCTGGTGATGTTCGAACCGTAGATGTTCATGTCAGACGCTTAAGGGAAAAAATTGAACCAAGTCCGAGTGACCCGAAATATGTGCATACGAAGTGGGGCGTCGGTTATTATTTCCGTGTGTAGGACAAGAGGTGAGCAGTATGGAACAAAACAAATGGACAAACCGGTGGAGAAGACTGGACAATACGGCTAAGATTTTTCCGGTGATCGCAAATGAAAATGTGAGCCAGGTATTCCGGATTTCGGTCACGCTAAAAGAAAAGGTAGATCCGGAACTTTTAAGCCAGGCACTGAAGGATCTTCTTCCGGAGATCCGGAATTTCCGGGTAAAACTCAGGAGAGGACTTTTCTGGTACTATTTTGAAGAGAATGACAGAATCCCTCAGGTAAAACGGGAAAATACGTACCCGTGCCGTTTTATTGACCCGCATGGAAACCAGCGTTTTTTGTTCCGGGTAACCTATTATGAAAAGCGGATCAACCTGGAGGTGTTCCATGCGCTGACAGACGGACTTGGGGCAGTAAATTTCTTAAAATGCCTGACCAGGCAGTATTTGAGACTGGCGGCAGGGGCGTCTCAGTTTATGACATGGGACGATGAAAATATCCGCAAACAGGAAGTATTCCATGTGCAGGACAGTTATTTAGAGCATGGCGATGACGGAAAACCGCGCAGCTACAGTTCCAAACCGGCTTATCAGCTGGAAGGACATTATCTGCCGCTTGGAGCCGGTCAGGTTTTGCACGGCTATGTTCCGGTCAGTGAACTTAAGAAAGTTTGTAAAAAGCACGGAGTGAGCATTACCAAATATCTGGCGGCAACCCTGATCTGGTCGATCTGGAAGGAATATTTGGGCGGAAGAAGCAGCCGGAGGGCAGTTGTATTGAATCTTCCGATCAATCTGCGGGCCTTTTTTGGTTCTGATACCATGGCTAATTTTTTTGCAGTTACCATGATCGGCTGGCTGTTCCGAAATCCGGATATTCCGTTTGACGTGCTGCTTCAGAAGGTCAGCAGCCAGATGGATAAAAAAATTGACAAAGAAAAGCTGGCAGAGAGCATTGCCTACAATGTCTCCAATGAGAAAAAATGGTATCTGCGTGCAATTCCGCTCTTCCTTAAGGTTCCGGCACTTTCCATGGTGTTCCGTTTAAAAGACCGTGCCTACACGATGACATTATCCAATATTGGTCCGGTTTCGATGGAATCGGAATATGCAGATCTGATTGAGCGCTTCCATCTGATGATCGGGGTGTCCCGTCGCCAGCCGGTAAAGTGCGCAGTCTGTGCTTATCAGGATGAAATGGTGATCACCTTTACCTCGGTATTTGCGGACAGCCGTCTTCAGAAGCAGTTTTTCCATAAATTAAAAGAAGATGGTGTACCGGTCCGTTTTGAGGGAAATGAGCTTTCTGCGGCAGCAAAACGGGATATGTATCCGCGAGTCCGAAAAGTGCTCATCCGCCGCGGAGGTGCAGAGGAAAAAGCAACCCGTATGGCAAAGAAAGTAGGAAATACCGGAGTGGGCGCAGCAAAAGGAATCCGCGATTATGTAAGTGGCCGGAGAAGCTGGAAAGAAGAATTAAAACGGCGCCTGCATATATAATCACCACGTAACTGCTTTGCCGGTCTGCACAGTTGCTGCATAGACTGTGCGTATGCGAAACAGTTGAAAATAATGTTAGACAGAGCTTGGAAAGGATGACTAGTTTGAGAAACAGAGAAGTGAGCCTGCGTGGAAAACTGGTGCGGGACATGATGAAAAACATGATGGATTCCGCCATGGGACATAAGATCCAGACTGGGGAATACCGGATGGATCCGAAGGAGCCAGCCTGGAATTGTCCGCCGGATTATGAATATGAGATCATCGGGATGGAACATTTTAAAATGGAATATCTGCGTCCGGCCGGTGTGTGTACCGGGAGGGTGATTCTACAGTTTCATGGCGGCGGCTACATTGGCCCCATGAAGAATATTTACCGGGATTTTGCCATACAGTATTCCCAAAGAAGCTTCGGCGGAGATGTGCTGACGGTGGACTACCGCGTTGCCCCGGAGCACCCGTATCCAGCTGCGCTGGAAGATGCCGTGGCAGCGTACCAGTGGCTGATCGGGGAGAAGCATTATGAATCCGGAAAGATCATCATAGCGGGAGATTCTGCAGGAGGTGGTCTGGCACTGGCATTGGTCATGTATCTGCGCGATCATGGAATGGAACTTCCGGCGGGTATTGTGGTCATGTCACCCTGGACGGATCTGACGAACAGCGGAGCCTCATATCAGACAAATTTTGACCGGGATCCCCAGTTTGGCGGTACAACAGACAATATGCTGTTTCACAGTCCTTATATTGGAACTGCAGATCCGCACGATCCATATCTGTCTCCTTTGTTTGGCAGCTTTGAAGAGTTCCCACCGGTTTTGTTCCAGGTGGGAAGTGAGGAAGTGCTCTTAGATGATACTTTGCGGGCGGCTGATAAAGTACGGAAAGCACATGGAAAATTGCGTGTGACTGTCTATGAGGGTATGTTCCATGTGTTTCAGATGGCGCTGCGCTTGATTCCGGAAAGCCGGGAGGCATGGGACGAAGTAAGCCGTTTCCTGGAGGTCATTTACCGGATCGAGCGGAAAAAAGAAGGAAAAACCGTAAAACGGGTAAAATCCGGACGGGAGAGAAGCAGGAGAGAATCATGAAGATCACACTGGTGACGGTAGGAAAAATCAAAGAAAAGTTTTATACGGATGCGATCGCAGAATATGCGAAGCGGTTAAGCCGTTACTGCAAACTCGAGATCGTTCAGGTAGCAGATGAAAAAACGCCGGATAAGGCGAGCGAGGCAGAAGAAATCCAGATCAAAGAAAAAGAAGGGAAACGGATCCTGGAGCAGATCAAGGATGGTGCTTTCGTCATTGCCCTTGCAATCGATGGAAAAATGCTGGATTCCGTGGAACTGGCGGAAAAGATCGATAAGCTTGGTGTTGGTGGAGTCAGTCAGCTGGTTTTTGTGATCGGTGGTTCCCTCGGACTCTCCAAAGCCGTGCTTGACCGTGCCGATTACCATCTGAGCTTTTCAAAGATGACATTCCCGCATCAGCTGATGCGGGTGATTTTGCTGGAACAGATTTACCGCAGTTACCGGATCATCCACAAAGAGCCGTATCATAAGTAACGGTATCATAAATCATGCTGCCGGTGGCGCAGCAAAGCAGTATACAGAGCAATCAGGTTTCAGAGGAAAGACCATGTAAAAAAAGGAGGAGATTTCATATGAAAAACTGGAAAAAACAGATTGCATTGGTTGTAGCAGCAGGAGTTTTGATGGCAATGGGAGCCGTTACTGCATTTGCAAGTTCAAAGAGCAGGCTGGAAACGATCACAGATCTTTACTGGGGGGACGATGGAACAACTGCAAACTGGGAAACGGTAGAGGATGCTTATCAGTATGAAGTGCGTCTTTACTGTGAAGAAAGCCAGGTGGCAAGTGTCAAAACCAAAAAAGACTCTTATGACATGGAAAAGAAAATGACAAAAGAGGGAAATTACACGTTCCGGGTGCGCGCTCTGGCAAAATCAAATTCGAAGGAATTTACAGATGGATACTGGTCGGAAGATTCTGAGGAAACCTATATTGCGGCTGATTTTGCTGAACTGATCAAAAATGGCGGAAGTTCTTCCCAGTTAAAGAACGGAGGACCTGGAAAGAAAGAAGGCGAACAGGCGGCTGAAGAGAAAGAAGCTTCCGTTGTGTCCCAGGCGAAATGGATCCAGGAAGCAGGAAGCGGCCGCTGGTGGTATCAGAATGCGGATGGAAGCTATCCGGCAAATGGCTGGTGGCAGGACCTGGCAAACGGGATCTGGTATTTCTTTGATGCGCAGGGCTATATGCAGACGGGATGGATCGACTGGAACGGCAGCCGCTATTACTGCACGGGAAGCGGTGCCATGGCAGTCGGGGAATACACCATTGACGGTGCTGCATACCGGTTTGATGCGTCCGGCGCCCTGCAGCAGTAAAAAAACTGCGATAAAGAAAACATGGTATAGGATAACCGAATACAGCGCATTGTGCAGGAAACAATTGTGAACATAGACAAGGTCCGGGTATAAATCACCCCTTCCCTCATATATATTATGTAGGGGAGGGGTGATTTTTTGGATAAGCGGGAAGAACTGATCAAAATATTTTCGAAAGATATCCGGGTGATTTTAAAACAGGTCATGGTGGATTTTGACCAGGTGCAGGAAATACGTCTGCGGGTCCATGCGCCGCTTCTGATGATTTGGAATAATCACGAGTATTACATTACGCCGGAAGGAAATTTAAGTACACGGGCCGAAGAGGCGTATCTGGTGACGCGGGAAGCATTGAAAGAAACGTTGGACTATATGAGCAATTATTCGCTGTATGCCTTTGAAGAAGAAATAAAACAGGGATTTATCACGATCCAGGGAGGACACCGCATCGGCATTGCCGGAAAAACCATCATTGATGAACATGGAATCCGCAGTATGAAATTTATTTCCTTTATCAATGTACGTCTCTCCCATCAGGTGAAAGGATGTGCAACGGTACTGTTGCCGTATCTGTATGACCAGGAAACCCTCTTTCATACCCTGATCATATCGCCTCCGCGCTGCGGAAAAACCACACTTCTCCGTGATATTATCCGTCAGGTGTCCAATGGAGGACCTGGACATGCAGGGCTTACCATTGGCGTGATCGATGAACGGTCGGAAATTGGTGCCTGTTATCAGGGAATTCCGCAGAATGAACTCGGAATCCGGACGGATATTCTGGATTGCTGTCCGAAAGCACAGGGGATGATGATGCTGATCCGAACCATGTCGCCGCAGGTGATCGCGGTGGATGAGATTGGAAGCCGGGAAGATCTGGAAGCGATCGAATATGTCATGAATTGCGGCTGTAAGCTGGTTGCCACGGTTCATGGAAGTTCGATTGAGGATATCAAACAAAAACCGGTGCTTCGGAAGATGGTGCTGGAAAAATGGTTTGAGCGCTATGTGATTTTAAATAACAGGGGGAAAATTGGCAATATCGGAGAGATTTATGATTCCAGGGGCTGCAGGCTGTATCCGGTAGGAGGTGAATGCTTTTGAGTATTCAGGGATGGATGAAGGTATTGGGGGCGGCCTGTATTCTATGGGGAGCAGCAGGGACCGGAATCTGGTTTGCCGGAAGATATAAACAGCGGATCCAGGAACTGGAGCAGCTGAAACAGATGCTCTTTTTGTTAAAAGGGCAGATCCTCTATGCCAGTGCACCGCTCCCGGAAGCATTGGAGACAGTCGGAAAGCGGGTAGACGGAATCCTGGGAAAATTGTTTCAGGAAACTGCAGCCAGTCTGCAACAACAGCCCGGAGAGCCATTCCCGGTAATCTGGAAACGATGTGTTTCCGAAATATCCGGGCACAGCGCACTTTCAAAAATGGACATGCAGGCGCTTCAAAATCTGGGGGATCATCTTGGATTTCTGGACCGGGAAACTCAGGAACGGACACTGCTTCTATATCTGGAACAGGTAGATGCCCAGCTTGAGGTTTTAAGGGAACACCGCCAGGAACGCTGCAGACTGTATACAAGCCTTGGAGTTATGGGCGGCTTATTTCTTGCAGTAATCCTGATCTGATGGAGGATCCATATGGGAGTAAATCTGATTTTTCGCATTGCCGCAGTCGGGATTTTAGTATCTGTGATCTGTCAGGTACTGCGGCACAGCGGGCGGGAAGAACAGGCATTTCTGACCAGTCTTGCTGGTCTTGTACTGGTGCTGTTCTGGCTGGTGCCTTATATTTATGAGTTATTTGAAACCATGAAAAATCTGTTTGCCTTATAAAAATTGTAACTGCGGGGTGTCTGGCAGTTACAGATCGTGTTTCTATAGCAAATGTCTGGCAGGGGTTGATATGTCGGTTGTAACAGTAGGAATTATCGGAATTGCGGCAGTGCTGATGGCAGTTCAGCTAAAAAGCATGAAGGGCGAATATGGGCTGTATCTGGTCATGGCGGCTGCCTGTGTGATCTTTTTTTACGGAACACTGAGGCTTCGCGTGATCCTTGACGGCTTAGGGAAAATCCAGGCCATGATCCGGCTCAATCCGGTCTATTTAAATACGCTTTTAAAAATGACCGGAATTACTTATATTGCGGAATTTTCTTCCGGAATCTGCAAAGATGCAGGATATGGAGCGTTGGGGAATCAGATTGAGATATTTGGAAAATTGTCCATTCTGGCAGTAAGTCTTCCGGTCATTCTGGCACTGTTGGAGACACTGCAGGGGTTTCTGGTATGAAGCGGGGGAGCAAAGGCAAAGTGCTGCGTCTGTTCGTAGCTGTTCTGACGATTTCGGTGTGCATGTTGGGGGCTTCGGCTGAATATGCATGGGCGATGGGGGAGTCTCCGAACGTGCTGGCAGCAGATAGGGCTTTCAATGTCTGGAATGTATCTGGGTTTCATAATGCCGGGATTGTGGCCGGGCAGAAAAACGGGAGCACAGATGGAGAGAAAACCGGACTGGGGTCAGAGTCTGCGCTTCCTCTGGACGAGCTTTCCGGTCTGGATGAGATTGAGGAATATCTCAAACAAGAACTGGGTGGAGGGGAGCACCGGCTTACGTTTCGTGAACTGATGAAAGCATTGGCATCCGGAGATACAAAAACAGCTGCTTCTCTCTGCCTGGAAGGACTGTGGCAGCAGCTGTCTGGCGAATTGCAGGGGAAAAAAAGTATGGCAGTCAGCCTGTTGGCACTTGGACTTTTCGGTGCGATGTTTACAGGTTTTTCCGAGGTGTTTTCCGGAGATTCCACGGTAGAAACCGGATTTTTTTTGACTTATTTGATGGTATTTGCAATTTTGGCGGCTGCATTCAAAGAAAGCTCTGAGGCTGCTTCGCGGATCCTGGATGGGCAGGTCCAGTTTATGAAAGTACTGCTTCCTTCTTATTTTACGGCAGTGGTCTGGTCTGGTGCCGGACTTTCTTCGGCTGCCTGGTATGAACTGGCGCTGTTTTTGATCGCCGGGGTACAGCGGCTTTTTGGAGGATTATTACTCCCGCTGGCACGCATTTATTTTCTGTCTGTTATGGTTGGTTCCATGATCAAAGAAGATCTGTGTTCCCGGATGCTGGATCTTTTAAAAACAGGGATCTGGTGGGCAAGCCGGTCCCTGTTTGGAATCGTACTTGGGTTTCAGCTGATTCAGGGAATGGTGCTTCCTTATGCAGATGCAGTAAAAAATGCCGGAATGCAAAGGCTTTTGCAGGCAATTCCGGGAATCGGAGATGGAGCCGGGGCAGTGACCAGACTGATGCTGGGTTCCGGTGTATTGATCAAAAATACCATGGGAGCCGCGGCGGTATTGCTGTTACTCTTATGTTCCATAGTGCCGTTGGCAAGATTGTTTGTGATGTACCTGCTTTACCGTGGAATTGCAGCTGTCTTGCAGCCGGTGGCAGATAAGCGGCTGATTTCCTGCTTGAGTGGTGTGGCAGAAGCCCAGAAAATGCTTCTTGTGGTGGCAGCATCCGGATTCTTGCTGTTTGCGGTCACGATAGCGCTGATCTGTCAGGGAACAAATGCGGTTTATCTGGCATCGTAAAATTTGGAGGGAGTAAAGTGTCAGCAGTTTATGAATGGATCCGCAATCTGACAGCACTTTTCCTCTTTTTTTCTGTCGTGGAAAATCTGTTGCCAGGGAAAAAATACGGGAAATACATACGCCTGTTTGCTGGTATGGTTCTGATCCTTTTGGTCGTGGAGCCGCTGACGAACCATCTTGATCTGGAAGAGGTTCTGGCACGCAGCTATGAGAGTCTGCTCATTCGTGAAGAAGCCGGGGGACTCGAAGCAAACTTCAATGAAATAGAAAAAGAACGCGTGACGCAGATTCTGAAGCGTTATGAGGAGACAGTTTGTCAGGACATCCGGAAACTGGCAGATGCATGCGGCATGAAGCTTGTTGATTGTAACGTAAGTATAGACGGAGAAGAAAACAGTGCAAAATTTGGAGCAGTAAAGAGCATCTCAATTGTGTTGCAGGAAGAGTCTGATGCAGAGAGTACCAAAAAACTGTTAAAAAAAATTCAGGAATATTATGGTCTGGAGGAAAACTATGTGGAAATTCAAATTGCCGGAGGGAAAAGATCGGTGGATCTTTCTGCTGACCATAGGCGTGATTCTCTGTATTCTGGCGTTTCCGGTGGGGAATAAAGAAAAGCGGATGTTGTCTCCGACTCCCGGATATGCGGACACTTCAGAAAATACACAGACCGTGTCACAGGATGCGGCAGCCTACGAGAAAAAACTGGAACTGCGCGTAAAAGAACTGCTGCGCAATGTTTCCGGTGTAGGGGAAGTCGATGTGATGATCGTATTAAAATCTTCCTCTGAAAAAGTGATTCAGGTAGATAACAGCAGTTCCAAATCCGTGACAACAGAAAAGGGAAACGGAATGGACCGCTCGGTGGAAACCATGGATCAGGAACACAGTACAGTACTTACGGGGAGCGGCAGTGGTCAGGAACCAATTGTCTCCAAGGAAGTTTACCCGGAGATCGAAGGAATCGTGATCAGTGCAGATGGGGGAGGGAGTGCATCGGTCCAGGCGGAGATTTCCGGGGCCATGGAAGCATTATTTGGCCTTCCGGCGCATAAGATAAAAGTGCTAAAGCGGGTGGAGTAAAAGAAGGAGCGTCGGTATGAAACTGAAACGGGAAGAAACATCCAAACAGAACAACATGAAAAAACTGTTTCGCAGAAACCAGATCATCATTACGACCCTGGCCATCATGATCGCGGCTGCCGGATATTTGAATTATGCGGGAAAACGGGAACTGGAAGCCAGCACCGGAGATGAAATTTACCAGGCCGGCATGTTTGACATTTCACAGGAAGATCTGCTGAAAGAAAACCAGAAGAACAGTTTGGGGGGAGCAGGCATGATTGAGGAAGCGCAGCCGCAGGCAGAAGGCTCCATGCTTCAGGCAGAAGCCTCGCAGACAGAAATTCAGACGCAGGAAAATACGCTGGCAGAGGCAGAGCAGGGAGCAGAACTCGCTGAAATTGACAGCTGGGACAGCGGAGAGGAAGCCGGAATCGAGAATCCGGGAGAGGCAGTTCTGACGAGCGGTCTTACCGTATCGGATTACATAGCAAACGTGCAGTTAAACCGGGAACAGATCCGGGCAAGAAATAAAGAAACGTTAAATTCAATCATCAGCAACACCAACATCGATGAAGCTGCGAAGCAGGAAGCGATTCAGAACATGATCACCATGACTGCAGTTGCAGAAAAAGAAAATGCAGCAGAGACCCTTTTGCAGGCACGCGGGTTTGCAGATCCGGTTGTAAGTCTGACGGATGGAAAAGTCGATGTTGTGATCAATGCGCCTTCCATCACCGATCAGCAAAGAGCCCAGATCGAGGATATCGTGAAGAGAAAAACGGAAGTTGGAGCGGAGAATATCATTATCACGCTGCTGAACCTGGAAGACTAAATTGGAAATTGAAAACCGAATTGGAAAGACTGAAAATCCCCTTTGCAAAACACCCCAGATTTGCTATACTATAGGAAATAGAGAATCTGGACAGCAGTGGGAGTTGTAAGAAACAGCTGCTGCACCGGGCTGATCTGAGGAGGGAATACTGTGGCAGAGTTAGAAGGAAGAAATACGCATAAATTATATGAAAAAGAGATGATGGGCGAGGTCCGCATTGCAGATGAAGTTGTAGCGATCATTGCCGGACTGGCAGCTACCGAGGTAGACGGCGTGGATTCCATGGCTGGCAACATTACCAACGAGCTGGTTGGAAAACTCGGCATGAAAAATCTGTCCAAGGGTGTTAAGGTAGAAGTGACTGAGGAACATGTATCAGTCGATTTATCTTTAAACATCAAATACGGCTACAACATTCCGGATGTCAGCGAACGTGTACAGGATCGTGTAAAATCTGCAATTGAGAACATGACAGGTCTTACCGTACTGGATGTTAATATCCGGATTGCAGGAGTGAACATCAACGAGCAGTAACTGTAAGCTGCAGGAACGAGTTGAAAAATTGCATAAAAGTTAAACATGAATGGAAATATCGTAAAAAGAGGTCTGCCTGGAAATGGTATGGCCTCTTTTTTGCTGTCATACGCATGACAAAATATCTGTGATGAACATTACATATAAAGAAAACATAAAGAAATGTGACAATAAAATATCTATGGTTACATTTTGTAAAAAATAGTGCTATAATCCATGCTTGATTCATCAAGAGAAGAACTATTGCAGATTTATTTTCTGCAATTACAAATGAAAAAAAGGAGGAAATGGAAATGAATCTTGCATTTTGTATTCCGTTTGCAGGACTTCTGCTTTGCATTGCGGTTCTCCCGTTGGTAAAAGCAGAATGGTGGGAAGCACACCAGCCGCATGCAGTTATATTCTGGTCGCTGCTGTTTGTGCTGCCGTTTGCATTCGTTTATGGACCAGGACAGGCTTTTGAGAAAGTGTTAGAGTGTATCGTCGATGATTATCTGACCTTTATCATTCTGCTGTTCGGCCTTTTTTGTGTTTCTGGTAATATCACCCTGGAAGGAGATCTGGCTGGTTCCCCGCGGATCAATGTGGGTCTTCTTCTGATCGGAACCATGCTTTCGAGCTGGATCGGAACAACCGGTGCCAGCATGCTGATGGTGCGTCCGATCATTAAGATGAATGCGTGGAGAAAACGGAGAAGCCATATCATGGTCTTCTTTATTTTCCTGATCTCCAACATTGGAGGCTGCCTGACACCGATCGGTGATCCGCCTCTTTTAATGGGATTTATGCGTGGGGTTCCATTCTTCTGGAGCCTGCATTTGTTACCGGTGCTGTTATTTAATGTTGTGATTTTACTGACTGTTTTTTATTTCCTGGACCGCAGGGCTTACCGGAAAGATATCGCAGAAGGCTTAAAGCCGGATATCAGCAAGCCGGGTACTGAAGTTCACATTATGGGACTTCATAACCTGATCTTTCTGATTATGATCGTTGCAGCCGTAATTTTAAGCGGAACCCTTCCGGGGATGGCAGCATTCCAGGATGCAGAGGGCGCTGTGCGCGGAATTCATCTGTTTGGGGAAGTAACGCTGACTTACCCGGCACTGATCGAGGTTGTGATCATTCTGGCAGCAGCATGGTTATCCTTTCAGACAACCAGTCCGGAAATCCGCAGAAAGAACCACTTTACATGGGGAGCAATCCACGAGGTTGCGGTATTGTTTGTGGGAATTTTCATCACCATGCAGCCGGCCCTTATGATCTTAAAGGCGAATGGTGCAAGCCTTGGTCTGACCAAACCGTTTGAGATGTTCTGGGCAACGGGATGCCTCTCCAGTTTTCTGGATAATACACCGACCTATCTGGTCTTCCTCACGACAGCCGGAGCCCTTGGGTTTACGGAAGGCATGCCGACAATCCTCGGTACCGTTCCGATCGCCATGCTGGAAGCAATCTCCTGCGGTGCAGTCTTCATGGGCGCCAATACTTACATCGGCAATGCACCGAACTTTATGGTAAAATCGATTTCAGATGAGAATGGTATCCGCATGCCTTCGTTTTTCGGATATCTGCTCTGGGCGGTTTCATTTCTGATTCCGGTATTTATTCTGGACATGCTGGTATTCTTTTTATAAGGAGGGAAAGAGACTATGGAATATACACAGGAAAGTCTCCGTGAGCTTGCGGAGCGCATCTATGATCTGGATGCAGAAGTTTACAGCTGTCTTGGCTCTTCCCTTGGCCGTGTGTTCAACCGTGACCGGGAACGCTGTGTAACAGAAATGGTGCGGCTGATGATGCAGCGTGACAGCGGCCACCAGTTGCGCAGTGAGCTGGCACTGATCAGTAATATGGCGCGGACGATTCCAGATAAGGAAAGCCGTTCCATGATCATGCGGGAATACACCAGTATTCTGCATGAGATCATCGCCCTGCCGACCAGCTTTGGCGGCGGCGATGTGCTGGATCAGAACATGGCAAGTTTAAATACCTTAAATCTGGAGAAACGTTTCTCTGGAAACGATCATCTGGTTATCTGCATCAGCCGTACGTATGGCTGTGCCGGAAATGAGATTGGTTTTACCCTGGCAGACCGTTTGCGGATCAATTATTATGATGCGGAAATCTTTTCAGCCGTTTTGAAACGTCTGGAAGCAGAAAAAGATGAAGTAGTAGATAAAGCCGGATATCCGGGAAAAACGATTGATAAAGCGGATCAGGAAGCAGCATTTTCCAAACCGCAGAAACTGACACTGAAAGCCTGGGCGGCAGGGTTTAACCGTTATCATGGCCTGAGCAAGCGGGACGCGGTATTCTTTAACCAGAGTGATCTGATCTGCGATATGGCTAAGAAGGAGGACTTTATCGTGATGGGACGCTGTGCCGATGTGATCCTGACCAATAACCAGATCCCGCATATCAGCATCTTTATCACGGCTCCGTTTGAGCAGCGGCTGCGCCGTACCATGGAAGTGCACCCGGATTTGAATGAGAAGCAGGCAAAACATCTGTTAAAACAGTTAGACCGCCAGCATCAGAATTATTACCGCTTTTTTACCGGAAGAAAATGGGGCAACGCTGCGAACTATGATCTGTGTTTAAACAGTGCGGCCTATGGTATCGACGGTTCCGTTGATTTTATCCTCCGGATGCTGGACCGGGAAGGAAAGATGAATTCCCCGGAGTAAGGATATTCATGGAATGCTCCACTGGTGGCAGCAGATTGTGAAACAGCACGATGCGGAATCAGAACTGTCATTTGCTGTGGAACAGCACGATCCCGCCGATGGCAATCAGCGCACCGAGGAGTTTTTTCCATTCGAACGCGGCTTTTTCCACTCCGAACCAGCCAAACAGTTCGATGGCATAAGCCACGATGATCTGTGTGACGACAATAAACAGAGTCGCTTTGGCCGGACCGAGGCCGTCCATGCTGCGGACAACCGTGTAAGTGATAAAAGCCCCGAATATGCCGCCGAGCATCATGTACCAGGGCCGCACGGAAACGAGGGCAGAGACAGGAACCCGTTCGGAAAAAAGCCAGAAGACCACGCAGGTAAAGAAAGCGCTGAGCTGGACCCATCCGGCAGAGAGCCAGATGCCGGTCTGGCGGGTAAGACCGGTGTTTAAGACACCCTGGACACTCATGAGGGCGCCTGAGATCAAGGCAATGAAAAATCCAAACATAAAATACCTCCCAAAATATAGCCGTACCGGTTCATTAGCACAATGGAGAAACATTAGCTAGTGTACCGGATGCGGCTGTTTTTATACCTTTTTTTGCGCCGGATAAAACAGCGTTGTGAAACTGAAAAAAATGTGGTATGATAATGCGTAAGATTGGAATCGGTATAAGCAGGAGGAAGAAAGATAGATGACCAGAAGAGAAATGCGTGAGCATTGTTTTAAGATCCTGTTCGGAGTAGAGTTTTACCCGACAGAAGAAATAAACGTTCAGGTGGAGCAGTATTTCGATGCACCGCAGGAGGACGATGTTGCGGATGACGGCAAGGAAGAAGTGCTTCATAACGTAGACATGAAAGAAGTAGACCGCACTTTCCTGACGGACCGTGTGGAAGGCATTGCCGGCAAGATCCCGGAACTGGATGCCCGCATCGACGAGGTGGCACAGGGCTGGAAGACCGGACGTATGGGAAAGGTAGAGCTTACCATTCTGCGTCAGGCACTTTATGAGATGTTATATGACAGCGAGGTGCCTTCCAAAGTTGCGATCAACGAGGCAGTAAACCTTGCGAAAAAATTTGGAGGAAAGGATTCACCGGCGTTTATCAATGGTGTTTTGGCAAAGCTGGTAACCGAGGAATAATATGGCCAGTGTATATTCTGTTTCCCAGGTGAATTCCTACATCAAGAATATGTTTGCCCAGGATTTTGCCCTCAGCCGGATCACGGTGCGGGGCGAGGTCTCAAACTGCAAGTATCACACATCAGGACATATTTATTTTACGCTGAAGGATGGGACCGGAACTCTGGCGGCAGTGATGTTTGCCGGCCAGAGGAAAGGTCTCTCTTTTCAGTTACAGGAAGGGCAGCAGGTTGTGGTGACCGGCTCGGTCGACGTTTATGAGCGGGACGGCAAATACCAGCTTTACGCAAAAAAGATCGAGAAAGAGGGCCGCGGGGATCTGTACCAGCGCTTTTTAAAACTGCGTGATGAGCTGGAAGAGATGGGCATGTTTGCACCGGAATACAAGCGGCCGATCCCAAAGTATGCGAGAACCGTAGGTGTGGTAACGGCATCTACCGGTGCTGCGATCCGGGATATCATGAATATCACAGCCAGAAGAAATCCGTATACGCAGCTGGTCTTATATCCGGCCCTGGTACAGGGAGCCGGGGCGGCAGAGTCTGTCGCAGCAGGAATCCGCACGCTAGACAGAATGGGACTGGATGTTCTGATCGTAGGGCGCGGAGGCGGTTCCATTGAGGATCTCTGGGCATTTAATGAAGAAGTCGTAGCGCGGGCAATCTTTGACTGTGCGACTCCGATTATCTCTGCAGTGGGGCATGAAACAGATGTCACGATCGCAGACTATGTGGCAGACTTGCGTGCCCCGACACCGTCGGCAGCAGCGGAGCTTGCCGTGTTTGATTACCGGCAGTTCGAAGCAGCCTGTTTCTCTTATCGGGCGGGACTTGCGCAGGCGATGGAGCGGAAAACCGAGCTTTTGCGTTATCGCACAGAGCAGTATCGTCTGCAGCTTAAGCTTCATGACCCGGAGCGGAAACTGCGGGAGCAGAAGCAGCGCCTGGCTGATACAGAGGATGCCTTAAGACGTGCCATGGAACAGAAAATAACAGAAAGCCGGCACCGGCTGGCACTTCTTGGCGGGAAGCTGCATGGGCTGTCGCCGCTTGCAAAAATCAGCAATGGCTTTGGCTTTGTGACAGACGAAAAAGGTGAGCGCCTTACGCATGTCAGCCAGACAGCTCCTGGCGGGGAGATCACGCTGCGTATTACGGACGGAAAAATCCGGGCTAAGGTGCTTGAAACAGAAGCTTATCATACAGAGCGTGAAGCATAACACATGCTGGATGGGAAACGTTTGATCCATGATAAAACGACATGGAAATCTGGCGTGTTGGAAGCAGAACATATGCCACGCAAAAAAGGAGCGGACATGGAAAAATCAATCGAACAGACTTTTGCAGAGCTGGATGAGCTCATGGAAAAACTGGAGTCTCCGGATACAAGTCTGGAAGAGTCATTTGCCTGCTATGAGGCAGGCATGAAGCTGGTGAAAGCTTGCAGTGATAAAATCGATAAAGTAGAAAAGCAGATGATCATCCTGCAGGGAGGGGCAGAGGAAGATGGAGATGCATGAAGAACTGAAGAAGAGAACCGGAGAGGTAGAAACGGTTGTTGAGCGTTATCTGCCCAAGGAAGAAGGACACCAGAAAACCATTTTTGAGGCCATGAACTACAGCGTACGGGCTGGTGGAAAACGTCTGCGCCCTATGCTGATGGAAGAAACGTACCGGCTGTTTAGCGGAAAAGAACAGGCTGTGGAGCCTTTTATGGCAGCGATGGAGATGATCCATACTTCTTCTCTGATCCACGATGATCTTCCGTGCATGGACAACGATGAACTGAGAAGAGGGCTTCCGACTACCTGGAAAAAGTTCGGTTATGATATGGCTGTGCTTGCGGGAGACGCCCTGATGATCTATGCGTTTGAGACCGCATCCAAAGCCTTTGCCATGACACAGTACCCAGAGCGGGCAGCAAGGGCGATTGGCATTCTGGCAGAAAAGACTGGTATTTATGGTATGATCGGCGGTCAGGTGGTCGATGTGGAACTGACCGGAAAACCGATCCCGCAGGAAAAACTGGATTTCATCTACCGGTTAAAGACTGGAGCACTTCTGGAGGCTTCCATGATGATCGGTGCCATTTTAGGCGGTGCTTCGGAAGAAGAAATCCGTCGTGTGGAGGAGATTGCAGCGGCAGTCGGTCTGGCTTTCCAGATCCAGGACGATATCCTGGATGTGACAAGCACCAGTGAAGAACTTGGAAAACCGGTCTTAAGCGATGAGAAAAACCAGAAAACCACATATGTAACGCTGGTTGGCCTGGACCAGGCAAGAGAAGATGTGGCAGAGATCTCATCCCGTGCGGTAACACTGCTAAAGCAGCTGCCGGGCCAAAATCCGTTCCTTGAAAATTTGATTACGATGCTCGTGGAGCGGAAAAAATAAGAACGATAGGCAACATGCCGTAACTGGGAACACAGCGGGCAGTTACAAATTACTTTAGGGAAGAAACAGGGAGTTGCAAAAACCATGATTCTGGAACACATTGAAGGTCCGTGGGACGTGAAAAAATTAAACACGGAGGAGCTTAAGACTCTGGCAGCAGAGATCCGGCAGTTTCTGATCGAAAAGATCAGCGTGACCGGCGGACATCTTGCGTCCAATCTGGGCGTAGTGGAGCTGACCATTGCTTTATATCTGGCATTTGACCTGCCAAAGGATAAAGTCATCTGGGATGTGGGGCATCAGTCGTATACCCACAAGATCTTAAGCGGACGCCGGGAAATGTTTGATGAACTGAGGCAGTACGGGGGAATGAGCGGGTTTCCAAAACGCAAGGAAAGCCCATACGATTCCTTTGATACCGGACACAGTTCCACATCCATTTCCGCTGGTCTTGGCATTGCCCAGGGGCGGGATCTGTTAGGCGAGAATTATGCAGTCATTTCCGTGATCGGCGACGGAGCCCTGACCGGCGGTATGGCTTACGAGGCATTGAACAATGCGGCTCACCTGAAAAAGAATTTTATCATTGTATTAAACGACAATAACATGTCCATCTCAGAAAATGTGGGCGGCATGTCAAAATATTTAAGCGGTCTGCGTTCCGGAACCAGATACAATGCACTGAAACGTCATGTATCGGAGACATTGTTAAAAGTTCCAGTGGTTGGTGCCAGCCTGGTAGAGCAGATCAGCCGCACCAAAGACAGCATCAAGCAGCTGGTCATTCCGGGAATGCTCTTTGAGAACATGGGCGTGACTTACCTGGGACCTGTGGACGGGCACGATATCAAAGCCATGGTGAAAACGTTCCGGGAAGCCCGGAGAATGGACCATGCAGTGCTGGTGCATGTGCTGACCAAGAAAGGAAAAGGGTATGCTCCGGCAGAAAAAAATCCGTCCCGTTTCCATGGAATCGATCCGTTTGATATTGCAACCGGAAAGTCATTGAAGGAAAAGGTTTATCCTACGTACACGGATGTATTCTCCAAAGAAATCTGCCAGCTTGCGGAAACCGAAAAACGACTGGTTGCGGTCACGGCAGCCATGCCGGACGGAACGGGACTGAAAGCGTTTTCCAAACAGTACCCGGAGCGTTTCTTTGATGTGGGAATCGCGGAACAGCATGCGGTGACCTCTGCGGCTGGTATGGCGGCAGCCGGTCTGAAACCGGTGGTTGCCGTCTATTCCTCGTTTTTGCAGAGAGGATTTGACCAGGTGCTTCACGATGTCTGCATTCAGAACCTTCCGGTTGTCTTCGCACTCGACCGTGCCGGACTGGTCGGAAGTGACGGGGAAACGCATCAGGGAATTTTTGACCTGTCCTATTTAAGCTGTATTCCCAATATGAGCATTATGGCTCCGAAAAATTTATGGGAGCTTCAGCAGGAACTGGAGTTTGCAGTCTGCCATTACGACGGTCCGATCGCAATCCGTTATCCGCGCGGGCAGGCATACCGCGGATTAAAGGAGTTTGCCCAGCCGATCGAGTACGGAAAGGGTGAAATGCTTTACGAAGGCAGCCGCATTGCCCTGCTGGCAGTCGGAAGCATGGTCAGCACGGCGCAGCATGTGCGGGAAAAATTAAAGGATGTTGGTTTTGACTGCACGCTTGCCAACGGCCGTTTTATCAAGCCGGTGGATTATGAACTGGCAGACCGGCTGGCAGCAGCGCATGAACTGCTCGTAGTATTGGAAGAAAATGTGCTTCAGGGCGGATATGGTTTACAGGTGAAGGCTTATGTGCAGGAACGTTACCCGCAGGTAAAAGTTTTGAATATCGCACTTCCGGATGCGTATGTGGAACATGGCAATGTATCGGTCCTGCGCGAGGAACTGGGCATTGACAGTGATTCTGTGATCCGAACGATGCGAAATGCCTGGAAACCGCTGGATGAGAGGTTGTCTGCCATGCAGTCTCATGAAAAAACGCAAACAACCCAGGAATAAAACCGGAAGAAGAGTCGGAAAGAAAAGCGAAAACAAAACTGGAAACAAAACAGAAAGTCAGCAACAAAACTGGGACAAACAGAAACAAATTCAGAGAGAAAACCAGAAACAGAAAGAGGAAGATACATGAAAGAAAGACTGGATATCCTGATCGTGAATAAAGGTCTTGCCGCTTCCAGAGAGAAAGCGAAAGCCATTATCATGTCGGGCATCGTTTATGTAGATGGACAGAAGGAAGATAAGGCAGGCTCCATGTTTGAGGAGACGGCAAACATCGAAGTGCGCGGCGCAACCTTAAAATACGTCAGCCGCGGCGGCCTGAAGCTGGAAAAGGCCATGACGCACTTTGGAGTGAAATTAAAAGATAAGATCTGTATGGACGTGGGCTCTTCCACGGGAGGGTTTACCGACTGCATGCTGCAGAATGGCGCGGTGAAGGTCTATGCAGTGGATGTGGGACACGGTCAGTTAGACTGGAAGCTCCGCAACGATCCGCGGGTGGTGTGTATGGAAAAAACGAATATCCGTTACGTCACCCCGGAAGACATCGCGGATCAGATCAATTTTTCTTCCATCGATGTTTCCTTTATCTCCCTGACAAAAGTCTTAGGACCGGTGAAGGCGCTTCTTGCGGATGACGGACAGATCGTCTGCCTGATCAAACCGCAGTTTGAAGCAGGACGGGAGAAGGTCGGAAAGAAAGGCGTGGTCCGTGAAAAGAGCACGCACCTGGAAGTCATTGAGAAAGTGATCGAATTTGCAGTAAGCATTGGATTTGAAATTTTGAACCTGGAGTATTCTCCGATCAAGGGGCCGGAAGGCAATATCGAATATCTGCTTTATCTTCAGAATCATACCGATGGACAAACCTACACGGAGTATCAGGTCGACGCAAAAGCCATTGTCGATGCGGCTCACGGAGAACTGGACAAATAACAGGAGAGTTTATGAAACATTTTTATCTGATCGCGAATCCGTCGAAACCAGGAGCTTTGGATGCAGCGGAAAAAATAGAAAAAGAACTGATTCGCCGCGGCGCATACTGCACGCATAACCGGGGGTATACAAGGGCGGATCAGGTTCCGTCTGACACGGAGTGTGTGATCACACTTGGCGGAGATGGTACCCTGATCCAGGCATCCAGAGATCTGATCAGCCTCGATCTTCCCATGATGGGAATCAATATGGGGCATCTGGGCTACCTGACCCAGGTGTCGCGGGAGGAAGCCCTCGACCCGGTACTGGATGCCCTTTTGACCGATTCTTTTACATTGGAAAAGCGCATGATGCTGGAAGGCAGTGTGGTAGGGGCAGAAAAAGAAGTCAAAGGCATTGCTTTGAATGAGATCGTTCTGACCAGACAGGATGTATTGCAGGTACTGCATTTCCAGGTTTATGTGAATGGAGTATTTTTCAACGAATATATGGCAGACGGAATCATTGCGGCAACCCCTACAGGTTCTACTGCGTATAATTTGTCAGCAGGCGGACCGATCGTGGCGCCTGGGGCGCAGCTGATGCTTTTGACTCCGATCTGTTCCCATTCCCTGAACGCGAGAAGCATTGTGCTTTCTCCGGAGGACCGCGTCAGCATCCGACTGGTAAAATGGAGCGGCGGCAGATCGTATTCGGCAGTATTTGACGGAGACCAGGCATTTCCGCTCCATTATGGGGAACGGCTGGAGATTAGCCGGGCACCGAAATATACTACACTGATTCAATTAAAAAATGTATCATTCCTTGAAAATATCAGACAGAAAATGGACCGCATTTAACGGAGGGAACAGATGAAACTGGAACGTCACAGCAAAATTGTGGAACTGATCGGAAAATATGAGATTGAAACCCAGGAAGAACTGGCAGAGCGCCTGAATCAGGAAGGGTATAAGGTGACCCAGGCTACCGTTTCCAGGGATATCCGGGAACTGAAACTAACCAAAGTCCAGTCGGAAAACGGACGGCAGCGCTATATGGTCATGCAGAACCAGGCGGCTTTCAGTGACAAATATATCCGCATCTTAAAAGATGGATATGTTTCTATGGATATGGCACAGAATATCCTTGTGATCAAGACGGTGTCCGGCATGGCAATGGCAGTGGCAGCAGCACTGGATGAGATCCATTTTCATGAGATCGTTGGCTGCATCGCTGGAGATGACACCATCATGTGTGCGGTTCGCAGCGTGGATGACACGATCCTTTTAATGGATAAACTGAAAAAACTGATCTTGGCCCGATAGGCAAAAGGAGGGGCGGCAATGCTTTTGGAACTGCATGTAAAAAATCTGGCGCTGATCGAGGCGGCAGATGTGGAACTGGAAGATGGCTTAAATATCCTGACCGGTGAGACCGGTGCAGGAAAGTCCATCATGATCGGGTCAGTCAACCTGGCGCTTGGCCAGAAGGCTTCGAAGGAGATGATCCGAAACGGCGCGGAATATGCGTATGTGGAACTCGTGTTTTTGGTGGATCCGCAAAAAAAAGAAGCGCTCCGGGCACTGGATGTCGTACCGGATGAAAACGGCATCCTGATCATCAGCCGCAAGATCATGGCATCCCGCAGTATGAGCCGTATTAACGATGAGACGGTTACGGCGGCCAGGTTAAAACAGATCACGTCTCTTCTGATCGATATTCATGGACAGCATGAGCATCAGTCTTTGCTTCACGCATCAAAACATCTGGAAATTCTGGATACCTACGCAAAATCCCGTGTTCTTGAGCTGAAATTGCAGACAGAGTCTCTTTATAAAGAATATACTTCCCTTAAGAAAGAATTGGATCAGCTTGTTACGGACAGTGAAAGCCGCAGAAGAGAGGCTGATTTTCTGCGCTTTGAGATCGAAGAGATTGAAAATGCCGGATTAAAAGAAGGGGAAGAGGAATTTCTTGCGGCAAATTATAAAAAATATGCAAATGCAAAGCGGATCATCGAAAACCTTTCGGCTGCATACCGCGCGGTGGATTCGGAAAGTGTGGGAAATGCCCTGCATGAGGTCAGCGAGGTGGCAGAATTTGACCCGGAATTAAAAGCAATCAAGGATCAGCTTTACGATGCGGAGGCGGTGTTAGCGGATGCCCATCATGCAATCGGGGAATACTTAGGACAACTTGATTTTGATGAAGCATCGTTTCAGGAAACGAAAGAGCGTCTTGATCTGATCCGCGGGCTGCAGGCAAAATATGGAGAAAATATAGAAAAGATCCAGAAATCCCTGGAAGAAAAGAAAAAACGTCTGGAGCAGCTGGAGCATTTTGATGAGTACCGCGCCAGAATGGAACAGGAATACAAAAAGACAGAAGAAAAACTGGAGACAGTGAGTGCAAAATTGTCGAAAGTCCGCAGGGAAGAAGCGAGAAAACTGACGGAAAAGATCCGCGAGGGACTGATTGACTTAAACTTCCTGGATGTGCGTTTCTCGATGGAATTTAAGCGGCTGCCTCACTATACGGCGAATGGATTTGATGAGGCGGAATTTGTCATTTCCACAAACCCCGGAGAACCGGAGCGGTCGCTCGCCCAGGTGGCGTCCGGCGGTGAACTTTCCCGTATCATGCTGGCAATCAAGACGGTGTTAGCAGACAGCGATGATATTCCGACCCTGATCTTCGATGAGATCGACACGGGAATCAGCGGTCGCACGGCACAGAAAGTTGCGGAAAAACTGGCAGTGATCTCCAGAAACCACCAGGTGATCTGTATCACGCATCTTCCGCAGATCGCGGCAATGGCAGACTGTCATTTTGAAATTAAAAAATCAACAGACGGGGAAAGCACAAAAACCAGGATCAACCGTTTAAAAGAAGATGAGACGGTCACGGAACTGGCGAGACTTCTCGGCGGCGTCCAGATTACGGATGCGGTGCTTCAGAATGCCAGCGAGATGAAAAAACTGGCTAAGCAGACAAAGAAGTACAGGTAAGATGTTTGCAACTAAAAACTGACAGTGTGATTTTTCTATTCGGCACACATACTAGAAAGGAGCTTACAAAAGGCTCCTTTTTTCTTTGTTTCATAGAAAATCGGTAATTAGGTTCCATGATACAGGAATGAAACAGACGGCAGGTGAGACAACGGACAGGAGGAATGTGGAATGCGAAAAACACACAGGGCAGGAAGTTACTTTTACCGGATTCTTAACGCAGTATTCTGGAGCAGTCTGGTCTTTACAGCGGGATATGGCTGGTATTATACCGAACACCAGATCCCGGAACATTTCAGCATTGCAGAGGGAGAGGAAGAATCTATGGTGCTGGATCTGCCTTTTTATACTACCATACTGAGTGAGAGCGAGGCGGTCGTACTAAAGGGAGATTCCGGCATCCCACAGGACGAGATCCGGATCCGACCGGACCAGGAATTCTCTCTCTATGCGGAAAAAGAAGGTCAGTTCCGTTTGGGTCTGAAGCTGTTTGGAGCAATTCCCTTTAAGCAGATCAGTGTGGACGTGGAGGATACCTGCTATGCAGTTCCCTGTGGCATGCCAGTGGGAATCTATTTGAAATCCAACGGAATTCTGGTGGTTGGAACCGGAAAAGTGACGGATGAAAACGGGAAAGAGGCAGAACCAGCTTACGGAATTTTGCAGTCCGGTGATTACATTGAGGCAATCAATGGGCAGCCGCTTTCGGACAAAGAAGCTCTGGTCACAAACTTAAACCATATGGGCGAGAGTGAGGCACTTTTGCGGGTACGGCGGGCCGGAAAGGAACTGGAGCTGTCTGTGGATACGGTAAAAACAGAGGACGGGAGCCGCAAACTGGGTGCCTGGGTGCGGGATGATACCCAGGGGATCGGCACCATGACGTACTTAGAGGAAGATGGAAGCTTTGGTGCACTGGGGCACGGGATCAGTGACAGTGATACTGGGCGGGTGGTAGAGATTGAGAACGGGGTGCTGTACGAGACCGAAATTCTGGGAATAGAGAAAGGAAGTGCCGGAAATCCTGGGGTGATGGCCGGTGTCATCTACTACGGTCCCGGATCCAGGCTGGGAAGTGTGGATCAAAATACCGATTGCGGGATATTCGGAACAGTGGATGAAAAATTTCGTCAGAAGATATTGGAACAGCCGGTTGAGGTGGGACACCGGCAGGACGTAAAAAAGGGCAAGGCCTGGATCCGCAGCTATGTTTCGGGAAGTGCCTGCGATTATGAGATAGAGATCCAGCGGGTTGATTACAGTCCGGCGCGGGAAAACAAGAGCCTGGTATTTCAGGTGACCGATGAACGGCTGTTGCGCCTTACGGGTGGGATTGTGCAGGGGATGAGCGGCAGTCCGATCCTCCAGAACGGGAAACTGGTCGGGGCAGTGACGCATGTATTTGTGAATGATCCGACAAAAGGGTACGGAATTTTTATGGAAAATATGTGTGCTCATTAGGAATGACAGCTTTGGATCGTCCTGGAAATTGGAAAGATTTCCTTGTAAATCACGCAATTGCCCGCTATAATGAACTTATTTAAGATTTATAATAGAAAGAGACCAGAGCGATGAAGAAAAAGAAGATTCCGGGTGTATTGCTGGCGGTTGTCTGTGTGCTGTCCTTGGTGTCTGGCCGCGGCGGCAAGGCCAGTCCTGGTGCTGCCGGTGATTTTGACAGTGGCGTCCATGAACCGCTCAGCATATGCAGTCCGTTCCGTGATGTGAACGCATTCATCGAGGTCGTGCACAAGTACTATCCGGAAATCAATTTTGATTTCATGTCTTTTCCGTGCTTCGGGATATGCAGTATTTGCACGATGCATCGTTTGACAGCACTTTGCAGACGATGCGGGAAACCGGAGTGGCTTATTCCAATGTCATTCTGAATGGACAGGAATATTATTATGTACTGTACCAGATGGAAAATTTCGAATGGACGCTGCTGTTTCTTGTGCCATCCGCTTATGTCGCTACGAATACAGTACAGCTGGTGAACACGACAACAAGGCTGCTGCTGCTGATTACCGATGAGAAATCTTTCATTGAGAATGCACAGGCAGCATTCAAAAAAACAGAAATTACCCTGCTGCTTGCAAAATCCGAAACGGAGGCGAACGAATTACTGCGGAAGAATCCGGTGGACATTGCTTTATTGGGCAGTTGTCTCAAGGACGATACGCTTGCCGGAAATCTGCACCGGCTGCGGAACAAAACAGGAAACGCACTGCTGCTTTACTGATGCGATTACGAAGAACGGGAGTATCTTTCCGGGATTGCGGAAAACGGCGGTGTAGACGGTGTGCTGACTCGTCCTTTCTTCCTGTCTAACCTTGCAACTGTGATCGACCGGGTACATAGCGAAGTGCCTGCGGATGCGCCGGAGCGTGCTTCCATCCTAAACGGTATGCGTTTCCTCTGCGCGGAGGATAACGCCCTGAATGCGGAGATCCTGCAGGCGGCAAATCTGCGGGGGGCAGGCTGTTCATCGGTAGAAGACGACGCAACATAACAGAATAATTCCAGGTAAAAAGCGCTGCAGCAATGCGGCGCTTTTTTGTTTAACTTGGAAACGTTGTAAAAATATGAAAAAAATTCTCCACAAAGCGTTATATCTGACAGGATTCATTCGTCATAAAGTAGGAAAGCCGAACATGCAAGGCGGTCTGTCTGAGATGAAATGCAGACATGTCTGGAAAACAAACGGCGGAGCGACTGCAAAAACGCTGCATAAGATGATTCTGAGCGTTTGTCGAATTATGCGGGAAGCGTCGAATGGTGCGCCAGGACCTGGTTGTTCCCTTGCAAAGACGGCGTGTATAATACAAATTGTGTAACTATCCGTCATATAGATGGTATGTCGGATTTGGGGACAGGAGGAATGGATCATGGCAGAATTAAATATTGCGATTGCAGAAGATAACCCGTTAATGTTGGAATTACTGAGCAGTATACTGGAAGCAGAAGAAGGGTTCCATGTGGTCGGGAAAGCAGACAATGGAGAAGATGCCTATCAGATGATCATGGAGAAAAATCCGGATATTGTTCTTCTGGATGTGATTATGCCAAAGCTGGATGGGATTACCGTGCTGGAGAAGGTTCGTGCGGCAAAAGGCGGAAAAGATATGCCTTCCATCATTATGGTAACTGCTGCGGGAAATGAGACTGTGGCATCGGCAGCATTTCGGAATGGAGCCAGTTACTATATCTTAAAGCCGTTTGACCGGGAAGTTCTTCTCGACAAGATCCGTCTGGTTGCGGAGGAGCGTTTCCGTTCCAGAATGGTATCTTCCGTGCGGGAAAAACCGGCAGAAGCTTACCTGAATCATATAAATAAAGGAGATTACCTGCGTCAGAACCTGGAAGATGATGTCACACAGCTGCTTCACGAGATTGGAATACCAGCTCATATCAAAGGATATCAGTATCTGCGGGATGCGATTACGATTTCCGTAGAAGAACAGGATATGCTGGTTTCCGTGACCAAGGTTTTGTATCCCACGATCGCAAAGAAGCATGGAACTACGGCGAGCCGTGTGGAACGGGCAATCCGTCATGCCATTGAGGTGGCGTGGAGCCGCGGACAGCTGGAGATGATCCACGAGATTTTTGGTTATACGGTAAACAGCGGAAAAGGAAAACCTACGAACTCAGAATTTATTGCACTGATCACAGATAAGATCCGTCTGGATTATAAACGGGCTCTGTGATCTTTTGAGAAAACCTGCCTTGCGCCTGAAATTTTACAAAAAAGGAGATTTGTAAATAAGTAAAAATCAAATCAAAGTTTCATAAAGATTTTACTTCCTAAAACGGTATAAATCATGTATACTGATAAGTAAGACAGTCCGCTTGGGGGCAGACTGGTGCAGAGGAGGGGTTCGTATGAAGAACATATTATTTGTCGCATCAGAAGCAGTTCCATTTATCAAGACAGGAGGACTCGCTGATGTGGTTGGTTCTTTGCCAAAATGCTTTGACAAGGAGTACTTCGATGTCAGGGTTATGATACCAAAATATTTGTGTATCCCGGAAAAATGGCGCAATGAAATGACCTATATTGACCATTTTTATATGGATTATCTGGGACAGAGCCGTTATGTGGGAATCATGGAATATGTCTATGACGGCATTACCTTTTATTTTATTGACAATGAATCCTACTTTGGCGGTCCGAAGCCATATGGTGACTGGCTGTATGATCTGGAGAAGTTTTCTTTCTTCTGCAACGCGGCATTATCCGCACTCCCGGTTATCGGTTTTAAACCGGATGTAGTCCATTGTCACGACTGGCAGACTGGTCTGATCCCGGTTTACTTAAAGGACCGTTTCCGCGGCGGAGAGTTTTTTGCAAACATGAAATCCGTTATGACGATCCACAACTTAAAATTCCAGGGGGTCTGGGATGTTAAGACCATCCAGCGATTTTCCATGCTGCCGGATTATTACTTTACACCGGATAAGCTGGAAGCATACAAAGACGGAAACATGCTAAAGGGCGGGATTGTATTTGCAGATGCTGTTACCACCGTAAGCCAGACCTATGCAGAGGAAATCAAGATGCCGTTTTATGGCGAGGGTCTGGATGGTCTGATGCGTGCCCGTTCCGGCGATCTGCGCGGTATCGTAAACGGAATCGACTATGAAGAGTTTAATCCGGCGACCGATAAACTGATCGTACAGCCATATAATGCAAAGAATTTCCGCAAGGAAAAAGTGAAAAACAAAAAGCAGCTCCAGGCACAGCTGGGACTTCCTGTGGATGAAAAGAAATTCATGGTCGGCATTGTTTCCAGACTGACTGACCAGAAAGGTCTGGATCTGGTTCAGTGTGTGATGGATGAACTCTGCAGCGATGACATGCAGCTGGTAGTACTGGGAACCGGCGACGAAAAATACGAGAACATGTTCCGTCATTATGACTGGAAATATCATGACCGTGTATCGGCGCAGATTTATTATTCCAACGAGATGTCCCATAAGATTTATGCAGGCTGTGACGCATTCCTTATGCCGTCTTTGTTTGAGCCGTGTGGCTTAAGCCAGCTGATGGCACTCCGCTACGGCACTGTGCCGATCGTGCGCGAGACCGGTGGCCTGAAGGATACGGTAGAGCCTTATAATGAGTATGAGAGCCGCGGAACCGGATTCTCTTTCTCAAATTATAATGCACACGAGATGTTAGATACCGTTCGCTATGCAAAGTATATCTACTACAGTAAAAAGCGGGAATGGAACAAGATCATTGACCGTGCCATGGCAGCAGATTTCTCCTGGCAGCAGTCAGCATGCAAATACCAGGAACTTTATGACTGGCTGATTGGCTATTGATCCCAAGTGTTTGCCTGCGCAGGAAAGGAACGTTCCCGACAGGCGGTTGTGAAAGATCCAATGCAAACGTCTGCGTGCACAGCAACAAAACGAAAAAGGAAAGCAGGATTACAACATGGGATTTTGGGATAAACTGCTGAGTAACGAAGTACTGATCAGCGCCATTGTGGGCTGGACGGTTGCTCAGGTTTTAAAAACACTTATCGATTTTGGCTTGAATAAAAGCTTTACTCCGGAACGCCTTGTCGGATCCGGCGGCATGCCGAGTTCGCACTCTGCAACGGTCTGCGGGCTTACGACTGCGGCAGGACTTTGCTATGGAGTGGATTCGTTCCAGTTTGCCATCAGTTTTATTCTGGCTGCGGTTGTCATGTACGATGCCATCGGGGTCCGTCAGGAGACAGGAAAGCAGGCAAAATTGCTGAACCTGATCATGGAGCAGGACTGGTTTAACTTAAATAATCAGGAAATCCAGAAGCGGCTGAAGGAATTTGTCGGACATACACCGCTTCAGGTAGCAGCGGGAGCAGCACTTGGCATTTTGCTGGCTCTGGTTGTGCATCAGAACTATTTATAGTTCTGTTTGCGCATGCGGTCTGGCACAGAAACTATTTATAAAAACGAGTTGACACAGGAAAACGGATATGCTATTATAGTCCGGTATGAGTTAGCGCCGGGACCCAGTCGTTTGGATAACTCCAACCAATGACCTGGTTTACGGTGAGTATATTATTTTTAAGGAGGAAATCAACATGATTTCAAAGGAAAAGAAAGCAGCAATCATCGCTGAGTACGGCAGAAAAGCAGGAGATACCGGTTCACCAGAGGTTCAGATCGCAATCCTGACTGCAAGAATCGCAGAGCTGACTGAGCATTTAAAGAGCAATCAGAAGGATCATCATTCCAGACGTGGTCTGTTAAAGATGGTAGGTCAGAGACGTGGTCTTCTTGACTACTTAAAGAAAACCGACCTGGAAGGCTATCGTGCACTGATTGAAAAGTTAGGCATCAGAAAGTAATTAGGACGTTAGGGTGGAGAGGTCATCTCCACCCTTTTGTTTTTTACTGCCATGCACCGGAAGAAAACTGCCAGTGGCAGATTCGGCGGGCTGCATGGAGCGAAAAACGTTCTGAGTTACCTGGATATTTTCTGGAAGGTATATCCCGAAGCCGCTGCTGTATACACAAGGCATGTCAGCCCGATAGAACGATGCATTTCCTTTGTGTACAGAGCAGTAGTTTCGGAGCCTTCTGTGAATATATAGAATGAAAGAGAAAAGGAGACAACCCATGTACAAAAGTTTTAGTATGGAACTTGCCGGAAGAACCCTGACTGTGGATGTAAACAGAGTTGCAAAGCAGGCAAACGGCGCAGCATTTATGCATTATGGCGATACCACCGTATTATCTACCGCTACGGCATCTGATAAACCGAGAGACGGCATTGATTTCTTCCCGTTAAGCGTAGAATATGAAGAAAAATTATACTCTGTAGGAAAGATCCCGGGAGGCTTCAACAAGAGAGAGGGAAAGGCATCTGAGAATGCAATCCTGACTTCCCGCGTCATCGACCGTCCGATGAGACCGCTGTTCCCGAAGGATTACCGCAACGATGTAACCTTGAACAACATGGTTATGAGCGTAGATCCGGAGTGTCGTCCGGAGTTAGTTGCAATGTTAGGCGCTGCAATCGCAACCTGCATTTCTGACATCCCGTTTGATGGTCCGTGTGCCATGACCCAGGTTGGCATGATCGATGGCGAGTTTATCATCAACCCGACCCAGGCTCAGTGGAAACAGGGCGATTTAAACTTAACCGTAGCATCTACCCGTGAGAAGGTCATCATGATCGAGGCTGGCGCAAACGAGATCCCGGAAGCAAAGATGATCGAGGCTATTTACAAGGCTCATGAGATCAATCAGGAGATCATTAAATTCATCGACACCATTGTGGCAGAGTGCGGCAAGGCAAAACACAGCTACGAGAGCTGTGCGATTCCGGAAGAGCTGTTTGCAGCGATCAAGGAGATCGTAACTCCGGAGCAGATGGAAGAGGCTGTCTTCACCGATGACAAGCAGACCCGTGAGGAGAACATCCGTCAGATCACCGAGAAACTCGAAGAGGCATTTGCAGACAACGAAGAGTGGCTTGCAGTGCTTGGCGAGGCTGTTTACCAGTACCAGAAGAAGACCGTCCGCAAGATGATCTTAAAAGACCACAAGAGACCGGATGGCCGTGAGATCACCCAGATCCGTCCGCTGGCAGCAGAGGTTGACCTGATCCCGCGTGTACATGGTTCCGCAATGTTTACCCGTGGACAGACCCAGATCTGCAACGTATGTACCCTGGCTCCGCTGTCTGAGCAGCAGAAGTTAGATGGCCTGGATGAGAACGAAGTATCCAAGCGCTACATGCATCATTATAACTTCCCGTCCTACTCTGTAGGTGAGACCAAGCCATCCAGAGGACCGGGACGCCGTGAGATCGGTCATGGCGCACTGGCTGAGCGTGCCCTGGTTCCGGTACTGCCGTCCGAGGAAGAGTTCCCGTACGCAATCCGTACCGTATCCGAGACTTTCGAGTCCAACGGTTCTACCTCCATGGCATCCACCTGTGCTTCCTGCATGTCCTTAATGGCAGCAGGCGTGCCGATCAAGAAGATGGTAGCAGGCATTTCCTGCGGTCTTGTTACCGGTGAGACCGACGATGATTTCGTTCTCTTAACCGATATCCAGGGCCTTGAGGATTTCTTCGGCGATATGGACTTTAAGGTAACCGGTACCACCGACGGTATCACTGCAATCCAGATGGATATCAAGATCCATGGTCTGACCAGACCGATCGTAGAGGGTGCGATCGCAAGATGTCGCGAGGCAAGACTCTTCATCATGGATACCTGCATGAAGCCGGCAATCTCTGAGCCAAGAAAAGAAGTTGGCAAATATGCTCCGAAGATCGACCAGATCAGCATTGATCCGCAGAAGATCGGCGATGTGGTTGGTAAGCAGGGCTGCGTGATCAACAAGATCATCGAGGAGACCGGCGTGAAGATCGACATTTCTGAGGAAGGCAACGTAGCAATCTGTGGTACCGACAAAGAGATGATCGAGAAAGCAAAGAGCATCATCAAGAGCATTGTAACCGACATTGAGCCGGGTCAGGTTATGACCGGTAAGGTTGTCCGCATTATGCCGTTTGGTGCTTTCGTCGAGCTGAAGCCGAAGAAAGATGGTATGATTCACATCTCCAGACTTTCCGACAAGCGCGTAGAGAAAGTGGAAGATGTTGTAAATATCGGTGATATGGTAACCGTTAAGGTTCTTGACGTTGACAAAATGGGCAAGATCAGCCTCAGCATGAAGCCGGGCGACCTTGCAAAAAAGGAAAGTGAAAACTAAATTATGAACTGTAAAAGATATTTTACAGGTGCTCTGGCTGCCTTTATGGTAGCCAGTAGTGCTTTTATGACTTACGCGGACGGTCCTGCATCCATGGGAACCGATCCGGCAGGACTTACATCAGCGCCCGGTGAGATGACCGGGACAGGAAACCAGGATACAGCGTCTGCGGTGACGGAAGCACCGGCTGCATCGGAAGCACAAAGCGGAAGCAGTACTGTGACGGCAGGAAGCCAGACAGCCGGGAATTCGACAGCGGGCAGTGGCAGTGTCACAGCCGGAAACCAGGCAGCAGGAAGCGCAACTGTGACGGCAGGAAGCCAGACAGCGGGCAGCACTGCCGTAATAGCAGGCGGAGGTGCGTCTGTAAACCAGACGGTCACGGCCGGCACGCAGACAGGACCTTCCTCCGGGGTGATCACGGTGGGAAGCGGAGCGGCGGTTGGCATTGCAGCAGGTCCGGGCGGCGTGATGATTCCATCGGCAGTTGAAAATGGAAATCTTTCTTTTGCAGGACAGCTTCAGAACCCAGTTGTGAAAGTTGTCGAAAAATACAGTTATGACCAGATGAGCCGTGACATCAACACGCTGAAAGAACGCTACGGAAACCATCTGCAGGTGAATACCATAGGAACGAGCCTGGATGGACGGGCTCTTTATGAGATGGTGATCGGGAATCTGAATGCGTCGAAACATGTGCTGATCCATGCGGGAATTCATGCGCGGGAGTACATGACGCCGCTTCTGGTCATGAAACAGGCGGAACATCTGCTGGCTTTTTATGACAGCGGAACTTATCAGGGGCGGAGCCTTTCTGGTATTCTGGACGGTGTGGCAGTCCACATAGTGCCGATGGTGAATCCGGATGGAATCACCATCAGCCAGTTTGGCGTGTCAGCGCTCCGTTCTTCTGACCTGCGTCAGATTGTAAATCAGTGTTATGCGCAGGATAAGGCGGACGGACGTACCAGCCAGGAATTTGGCCGCTATTTGAATTTGTGGAAAGCAAATGGGCGTGGCGTGGACTTAAATCAGAATTTCCCGGCATTGTGGGAAAGTATCACGACCGGTCCGTCCCATGCTTCTTACGCAAACTACAAAGGAACCAGCGCACTTTCTGAGCCGGAGAGCCAGGCGCTTGCGAATCTTGCCAATTCCAGAAACTGGGCACTTACTATCAGTTATCACAGTATGGGAAACCTAGTTTACTGGGATTTTGCGGGAAACAAAGTATCAGCCGGGTCTAAGGCGCTCGCTGATCTGGTAACCGGACTTTCCGGATATCAGATCAATGCAAGCAGCGGAAAGGGTGGTTTCAAGGACTATGTCCAGATCAAAGACAATCCGATTCCAAGTCTGACGATTGAGGTAGGAAGTGTTGCCTGCCCGATGCCGGTCAGCGAGTTTGGCAATGTCTGGAACAGTAACCAGGCTGTAATGGCAGCTGTAGCTGCCTATGCAGCGGATCATTGATCAAAACGGATCGGATGGTACATTAACAGGAATGCTGAGGTTTTCACAATTCTTTTGCAATATTTCGTTGAGAATGCCTGTCGCAGATGCTGCGGCAGGCATTTTTACATACTATTTATCCAAAATTTAGTTAAATTTTAAAAATGGTTGGAAATGCAGGTAGCAGTATGGTATGATTAAATTGTTTGCGGACTGAAGAGAATAAAGAGAAAAAGTACGCGAGACGAGGAGGAGAGTATGTCAATCAGCGACATTTCAAACGGGTTTAGTTTCCTTGGAGGTCTCGGCATGTTCCTTTATGGCATGAATATCATGGCAGACGGCATGCAGAAGACAGCAGGAAGCAAAATGAGCAGTTTCCTTGGAATGCTCACAAATAACCGCTTCCTGGCCGTGGCTCTGGGTGCGTTAATCACGGCGATCATCCAGTCCAGTGGTGCTACAACGGTTATGGTAGTCGGTTTTGTAAGTGCAGGCGTTTTAAACCTGTCCCAGGCGGTCGGCGTGATCATGGGTGCTAATATCGGTACCACCATCACCGCATGGATCGTATCCATGAGCCAGCTCGGAGATGCATTTGAAGTTATGAAGCCGAGTTTTTATGCACCGGCGATCATTGGAATCGGAGCTTTGCTTCTGGTTTTTGCGAAAAGTCAGAAGAAAAAGATGGTCGGCGAGATTATGATCGGTCTTGGACTTTTGTTCATTGGTCTGGATTTTATGTCTGGTTCCATAAGTCCGTATACCGATGCCCCGATCTTTGCAAAAGCGTTTGAGGTTCTTGGCGGAAACCCGCTTCTGGGTATGCTGATCGGTGCACTGGTTACTGCACTGTTACAGAGTTCATCTGCTTCTGTCGGTATTTTGCAGACTCTGGCCATGAACGGGATCGTAACGACCAATGCAGCAATCTATATTACCCTTGGCCAGAACATTGGTTCCTGTGTAACAGCAATGCTGTCCAGTATGGGAGGTTCCCGTACCGCAAAGCGTGCAGCGGTTATGCATCTGACTTTCAACGTGATCGGTGCGATTGTGTTTGGAACCATTGGTTTTATCTTTTTCAGTCTGCGTCCGGCTTTTGCGGCGGCGAATATCAATGCGGTACAGATTTCTATCTTCCATACGATCTTTAACCTGTCCATGACAACGCTGCTGTTCCCATTTGCAGATGTACTGGTAAAAATCTCCGGTATCGTTGTGAAAGAGAAAGAAGAAAAAGAACCGGTTGTGGAAGATGCAGAAACAGCTGCAACCCTCAAGCATCTGGATGAGCGTATTTTTGAGTCTCCGGCCTTTGCCGTTGAGACAGCTGCCCTTGAAGTAGTCCATATGGGCCAGATCACCTATGAAAATGTAACACGCGCCATTGATGCAGTCCTGACGGTGAACTCCGATGAGGTGGAAACCGTATTTAAGGTGGAGCAGACCATCAACAACATGGAAAAGATGCTGACAGAATACCTGATCAAGGTAGACAATCTTTCCCTGACCGAGAAACAGAAGAAGGTTGTAAACAACTTATTCTACAGTGTCAGCGATATCGAGCGTATCGGTGACCATGCGGAAAACCTGGCGGAGCAGGCTCAGTATATGGTGGAACACAGACTTCAGTTTTCCACTACCGGATCGGATGATTTGCGTTCGATCAGTGACAGCGTATTAAAATCGTTCCAGTATGCCATCGATGCGAGACAGAATGGAAATATGGAGGCAGTACGAAAAGTTAGCCAGTACGAGGACGATGTCGACAGCCAGGAAGAAGAACTCCGCGAAAAACACATCGAGCGTTTGTCAGCAGGCGAGTGCAATGCATCGGCAGGTGTCGTCTTCCTCGATATCATCAGCAATCTGGAACGTGTATCCGATCATGCCTACAATCTGGCTGGATATGTAAAAGATGAGATGTAAATCATGACAGATTGATGCGAGAAAAAATACAGAAACAGCGTTCTTTGTATACAAAGCACAAAAGAAAGCCCTTCGGAGCCGGTCTCCGAGGGGCTTCTTTGACAAAAACAAGACGAAAATTCAAGTGTTTTTGTCAATATGGCAAAAAAAGGCTTGCTATTTTGTGTGTAATTAGGTACAATAAGAACAAGGTTGATGAGTTTTTAACAATCATCATATTTTTAACAATCTAGGAGGAATGAATCATGGCAGTTAAAGTAGCAATCAATGGTTTTGGTCGTATCGGCCGTCTGGCTTTCAGACAGATGTTTGGCGCAGAAGGTTATGAGGTAGTGGCTATCAACGACTTAACCGATCCGAAGATGTTAGCTCACTTATTAAAATACGATACCGCACAGGGCGGATACGCAGGTCACATCGGTGAAGGCAAGCACACCGTAGAGGCTGGCGAGGATTCCATCACAGTTGACGGCAAGAAGATCACTATCTACAAAGAAGCTAAGGCAGCAGACCTTCCGTGGGGAGAGATCGGCGTAGATGTAGTATTAGAGTGTACTGGTTTCTACACCTCCAAAGAGAAAGCACAGGCTCACATTGACGCAGGCGCAAAGAAAGTTGTTATCTCCGCTCCGGCAGGAAACGACTTAAAGACCATCGTTTACAGCGTAAACGAGAACACCCTGACTGCAGAGGATACCATCATTTCCGCAGCATCCTGCACCACCAACTGCTTAGCACCTATGGCGAAGGCACTGAACGATTACGCTCCGATCCAGTCTGGTATCATGAGCACCATTCATGCTTACACCGGCGACCAGATGATCCTGGATGGTCCGCACAGAAAAGGTGATTTAAGAAGAGCAAGAGCAGGCGCTGCAAACATCGTTCCGAACTCCACCGGTGCTGCAAAGGCAATCGGTCTGGTTATTCCGGAGTTAAACGGCAAGCTCATCGGTTCTGCACAGCGTGTTCCGGTGCCGACCGGTTCTACCACCATCTTAACCGCAGTTGTTAAGAAAGCTGGCGTTACCAAAGAGGATATCAACGCAGCTATGAAAGCAGCAGCAAGCGAGTCCTTCGGCTACAACGAGGATCCGATCGTTTCTTCCGATGTTATCGGTATGAAGTACGGTTCCCTGTTCGATGCAACCCAGACCATGGTAGCTCAGATCGCAGATGATCTGTACGAGGTTCAGGTTGTTTCATGGTACGACAACGAGAACTCTTACACCAGCCAGATGGTTCGCACCATCAAATACTTCGCAGAGCTGGCATAATTTCTGCTAAAGAAAATTATTACAAAAGACTCAGATTAGGGTCCGGTCACGTGTGGACCGGATCCTTTTTCGCTTTATAGTGCTACATTTGGGAATCTGGAAAAAGATTGGTTGCTGCCCGCATAGCACGCAAACAGCAGCCATGCAGAAAATTTGGATACAGGAAAGGGGATTACCTCCATGTTAAATAAAAAAAGTATTGATGATCTGAAAAATTTAAAAGGAAAAAGAGTGCTGGTGCGCTGTGATTTCAACGTTCCGTTAAAGAATGGTGTCATCACCGATGAGACCCGTATCGTGGCTGCACTCCCGACCATCCAGAAGCTGATCGGTGAGGGCGCAAAGGTCATTCTTTGTTCCCATCTTGGCAAAGTAAAGAATGGTCCGAACGAGGGTGAGTCCTTAGCTCCGGTTGCAGTACGCCTGTCCGAAAAGCTGGGCAAAGAGGTTGTATTCGTAGCAGATTACAACGTAACCGGTGAGGCAGCAACCAAAGCAGTAGAAGCGATGAAAGAAGGCGATGTTGTCCTTCTTCAGAATACCCGTTTCCGCGGCGCAGAAGAGACCAAGAACGGCGAACAGTTCAGCAAAGAGCTGGCTGACCTGGCAGATGACTATGTATGCGACGCATTCGGTTCCTCCCACAGAGCACACGCTTCCGTAGAGGGCGTAACCAAATTCATCACCGCAAAGGGCGGTACCAACGCAGTTGGTTATCTGATGCAGAAAGAAATTGATTTCCTGGGCAATGCAGTAGAAAATCCGGTAAGACCGTTCGTAGCAATCCTGGGCGGCGCAAAGGTTGCGGACAAGTTAAATGTAATTTCCAACCTGCTTGAGAAATGCGATACCCTGATCATCGGCGGCGGCATGGCGTTCACCTTCTTAAAGGCAGAGGGCAAGGAAATCGGTAAATCCCTGGTAGATGATACCAAGTTAGATTACTGTAAAGAGATGCTGGAAAAGGCTGAGAAGCTTGGCAAGAAATTGCTTCTTCCGGTAGACGCAGCAGTCGCAGCATCCTTCCCGGATCCGATTGATGCACCGATCGAGGTTGCAAACGTAGCAGCAGATCAGATCCCGGCTGACATGATGGGTCTGGATATCGGCACAGAAACCGCAAAACTTTATGCTGAGGCAGTAAAGAGCGCTAAGACCGTCGTATGGAACGGACCGATGGGCGTATTCGAGAACCCGACCCTGGCAGCAGGTACCATTGCTGTAGCAAAGGCACTGGCAGAGACCGACGCAACCACCATCATCGGCGGCGGTGATTCCGCAGCAGCAGTCAACCAGCTTGGCTTCGCAGACAAGATGAGCCACATCTCCACTGGTGGCGGCGCATCCCTGGAATTCTTAGAGGGTAAGTCCCTCCCAGGCGTAGCAGCAGCAGATGATAAGTAAGCACTTAAGTGAACACTTAGTGCGTGCGAGCCAAGGGCGAAGCACAAGCTTAGTGTGAACTTACTTCCCCGCACTTAGTGAATGCAAGCCAAAGGCGCAGTATGAACTTAGTAAGAGGAAGTTTCAATAAGCTTCCTTTCACAAGTTTCCAATATAAAAAAGGAGAGAAAAAATGTCCAGAAAAAAAATTATCGCAGGCAACTGGAAGATGAACATGACTCCTTCCGAGGCAGTTGCCCTGATCGAAACCTTAAAACCACTTGTAAAAAACGATGAAGTAGATGTTTTGCTTTGTGTTCCGGCCATCGACATTATCCCGGCGATGGAGGCAGCAAAGGGAACCAACATCCAGATCGGTGCCGAGAATATGTACTTCGAGGAGAAGGGGGCCTACACCGGCGAAATCTCCCCGAATATGTTAGTCGATGCAGGCGTAAAATATGTCATCATCGGCCATTCTGAGAGAAGAGAATACTTTGCAGAGACCAATGAAACCGTAAACAAGAAAGTCTTAAAGGCATTTGAGCATGGTATTACCCCGATCATTTGCTGCGGCGAGAGCCTGACCCAGAGAGAGCAGGGCATCACCATTGACTGGATCCGCCAGCAGATCAAGGTTGCATTCTTAAATGTCACTGCAGACCAGGCAAAGACTGCAGTGATCGCTTACGAGCCAATCTGGGCGATCGGAACCGGAAAGGTTGCTACGACTGAGCAGGCACAGGAGGTATGTGCAGCAATCCGCGCATGCATCGGTGAGATCTACGACGAGGCAACTGCAGCAGCAATCCGTATCCAGTATGGCGGTTCTGTATCTGCGGCAAGTGCCCCGGAACTGTTTGCACAGGCAGATATCGACGGTGGTCTGGTAGGCGGAGCTTCCTTAAAACCGGATTTCGGCGCAATTGTCAATTACAATAAGTAAGACATTTCTGGAAAACAGCAAGTGTAAGCTGCGCAGTGTATGAACCGTAACAGCCGTAAAGGTGCTGTTAAGGAATTGCCCCCCAAAAGGTGAAAAACTATACACAAAATCATTTTTGTAGTAAAATATGAGGGAACGGAAGGAAACTTCCGCTCCCTTTTTCGAGTTTCGCATGGAGCTGTGTCTGGTGAAACAAAAAGCGCTTTACTTAAGGCAGGATGCCAGTGGTGCATCAGCTGTTTGCGGAATAGAAAATTCACGGATGTATAGTGGGGGACGTTATGAGTGAAACTGAAAAAAAGCTAGAAGTTGAAAAAAAACGAAAAAGAAAACCTAAAAACGCAGAAAAAGAACATCCAAAATTGAGCAATGTGATTGTGCACAATGTTGTGATCACGTTCTTGATCATGGGAATATCTACGATTATTGCGCAGGCCTTTTTCCATTATAGCAGGAACTCTACCAGTGTGGCGATCATTTATGTCTTGACGGTTATGCTGATCGCACGTTACACAACGGGTTACATTACCGGTATCATTGCATCTATTTTTGGTGTGTTTTTTGTGAACTATGTCTTTACCTATCCATACATGAACTTTAACTTTTCAATCGATGGGTATCCGGTAACGTTTCTCGGTATGCTTCTGGTATCTTCGATCACCAGTACAACGACAACCCGCTTTAAAAAACAGAACCAGCTTTTAAATGAACGGGAAAAACTGCTGGTAGAAGCGGAAAAAGAGACCATGCGGGCGAATCTTTTAAGAGCGGTATCGCATGATTTAAGAACACCACTTACAAGCATTATCGGACTGGCAGATACTGCGTTAAGCGACAGCCCGGAAATTACGCAGGAAAAGCGCCGGGAACTGTTAGAAGGGATCCGGGATGATGCCAACTGGCTGCTGAATATGGTGGAAAATTTGTTGTCGGTAACCAGGATCCGTGTGGGCGATGCCCATGTAAATACGTCACCGGAGCCACTGGAAGAAGTTGTGGCGGAAGCCGTACAGCGTTTCCGGAAACGTCTGCCGCAGGGAAAAGTCGATGTTAAGATCCCGGATGAATTTCTTATGGTTCCGATGGATGCGACCCTGATCGAACAGGTAATCATTAATCTTCTGGAAAATGCAGTTTACCATTCCGGGACCGATGAGCCGATTGAGTTTTATGTAGAAAAACGGGAAGATTGTGTGGCATTTCACATCCGGGATTACGGAAAAGGAATTGATCCGGAACGTCTGAAGATAATTTTTGATGGAGCAGGAATGGAACCCAATGCCAGCGGAGATTCCCACAAAGGAATGGGGATTGGTCTTACCATCTGTAAGACGATCATCAATGCACATAACGGAAGCATTGAGGCAGCTAACCGCTTAAAGGGAGCTGAATTTATTTTTACATTACCATTGGAAGAGGAAGAAGAACATGACAAATAAACAGGTGATTCTGATCATTGAAGATGAAAAAAATATTGGAAATTATATTGAAACCATTGTGATATCAAACGGTTACAAAGCACTGCGTGCCATGAACGGAATGTCGGGGCTTTCCCTTTGCACCTCCCACCATCCGGATCTGATCCTTTTGGATCTGGGTCTGCCGGATCTTGACGGAAGTGAAGTGCTGGAGCGGATCCGCGGCTTTTCTGCGGTACCGATCATTGTAATTTCTGCGAGAACGCAGGAGGCAGAAAAAGTACAGGCACTCGATAAGGGGGCAGACGATTACATAACCAAGCCGTTTGGTTCAGAAGAACTACTGGCACGCATCCGCACCGCGTTGCGCCACAGTGCCCAGATCGTCAGTGCCGGACCGCGGGAAACCGTATATTCACGGGATGGTCTGGTGATTGATTTTGATAAGCGTGTCGTTACCTTAAACGGAGAAGACATCCATCTGACCCAGATTGAGTATAAGCTGGTGTCCCTTCTTGCGAAAAATGCAGGAAAAGTACTTACGTACGACTTTATCCTAAAGGAAATCTGGGGACCATATGCCGATACGGACAATCAGATTCTTCGTGTAAACATGGCGAATATCCGTCGGAAACTCGAAACAAATCCGGCAGAGCCACACTACATTTTCACGGAAATTGGTGTGGGATACCGGATGAAAGAATGATGATAGATGATGTTAGAATCCGCTGTTGATGATCTTCCAGTCGTCAGATTTGGATTTCCTGGCAATACTGATATAACGGAACGGGTTTCCGTCCCTGCGGTCCAGGTTGGTCAGAACGCGGTAGATGATGATATTTCCAGGACTGTAATCCTCTTCAATGCCACTGTTGTGGTATTGAGGGTCAGAAGAGTCTGCCGGGTAGATCTGGTCGACTCCTTCAAAAGAGATGACTTCTTCTGTGAAATAATGTTGAGCCAGCGCTTCAGTCGTGTCTAGTTCCTCCTGTGTGAGTGATTCCAGGTAGGAAGCACCTGATGTGCTGGTTTCTTTTGTTGCTGCACTGGTTCCGGAAATCTGTCCGGCAAATTCGGAAGGAATCATGGAAAGTGCATTGCGGTCAGATTCAGAAAGTGTATAATAGAAGTTGAGCCACTTTAAGGTATCTTTGGAAAGTTCTTTTTTCTTTTTATAAACACCTTGAAACTCCACGGTGTCATCAGCCAGAAAAAGTTCACAGATTCTGGCTGTTTCGTCTGTGATCAGACCGATCGCCCCGTCTGCGAGAAACGAGTAAGATTTGCCCTGACAGTCGAAATTTGCTTCTCCGTTATTGACCGGTGTGGTATTGGCAGCCGTGACAGACTGGATCGTGCCATCGGTGTATCCTGGAAAAACAGATACCGTTCTTTGCGTGTCATAGTAAAGAATGTTGTTTAACAGGATCATATTGGCTGGTTCTTCCTGGTTTTGCGTGTCGGCAAGCTCTGTATCAGTACTTTGCGTTTCCTTGCTTTCGCTGATACTGCATCCGGAAGCGGAAACAGCTGCCGCGGACAAAAGAAAAAGAACCAGAACTTTACGGTATATTTGCATAATCATTCTCCAATAACAATAGTGTTGTCATTATAGCAAGGAACCGATAAAAAAGCTTTAAGATATTTTTAATTTTAGATTACTTCTTCAAGATTGCGCAGCATGAAACGGTGCAGACAGCAGTAAAAGAAACCCAGGGAAGGAACAGAAAACATGACAAAAGATAATTTCAGAGAAAATCAGATTACGGAAGGCATCATCTGGCAGCAGCTTCTGCTGTTTTTCTTTCCGATTCTCTTTGGTACTTTTTTTCAGCAGCTTTACAATGCAGCGGATGCCATGATCGTAGGCCGTTTTGTGGGAAAAGAAGCATTATCGGCAGTAGGTGGTTCCACCAGCATGCTGACACAGCTGATCGTAGGCTTTTTTGTCGGATTGTCGTCGGGAGCTTCCGTGATCGTTTCCCAGTATTACGGTGCAAAACGCTCGGAGATGGTTGGATATGCAGTTCATACTGCGCTGATGTTCAGTATCCTTTCCGGCTTTGTGATCATGGCGGCAGGAATCTGGTTTGCTCCGGCCATGCTTACTGCCATGGGAACACCGGAGGATGTACAGGGGCTTTCCTTAACGTATTTGCGAATTTATTTTTTGGGGATCATTGCCAATCTGGTTTATAATATGGGGGCTGCGATTTTGCGCGCCGTGGGAGATTCCAAAAGACCGCTTTATTTTCTAGCGACCAGCTGCCTGACCAATATTGCTCTTGATATCCTGCTCGTTGTGATCTGCAGGCTCGGTGTAGTGGGAGCGGCGCTTGCAACCATTCTTTCCCAGCTTTTAAGTGCAGTGCTGGTGCTTGGCTGTCTCATAAGAACCAAAGATATGCACCGGCTGATCCTGAAAGAATTGCGGCTGGATGGACGGATGCTAAAACGGATCATCCGTATAGGACTTCCGGCGGGAATGCAGTCTGTGATGTACGGACTGTCGAATGTAATCATCCAGGCAGGCATTAATTCGCTTGGAACCAATACGGTTGCTGCCTGGGCCGCTTACAGTAAGCTGGATTCCGTGTTCTGGATGATGATCAATGCGTTTGGCATTTCGGTGACAACCTTCGTGGGACAGAATTTTGGTGCCGGGAAGATGGAGCGGGTACACCGGGGCGTGCGGACCTGCATGATCATGACAATCCTGTCTTCTTTGGGCATGTCATTTCTGATCTACCGGTTTGGTGTGTACGGCTATGAACTGTTTACCACAGACCGTGAGGTAATTCACATCGGCATTGCCATGATGCACTATCTGGCTCCGATGTATGTAGAATACGTGGCAATCGAAATCCTTTCCGGCGCTCTGCGCGGAGTGGGGGATTGCTGGTGGCCGATGATCATCTGTCTTCTGGGTGTTTGTGTGCTGCGCGTCAGCTGGATTCTGATCGCAGTTCCATTGAAACGGGATATTTACACGATCATGTTCAGTTATCCGCTGACCTGGATCACAACCACGATTCTGTTTATCATTTATTATTTGTTTTTCGGGAAGCTTAAGATAAGAAAAACGGTTGCGTAATGCGGAAACAGGAATGAAAAAAACTGCAGGTGATGGATTCATCTGCAGTTTTTTTCATGATATTGATGGGACGTCAGTGGTGTATCTGCTGCTTACATTTCCGGTACCGGAGTGGGTCTGGATTTGTCAAAAACATCTTCTGCGCGGAAGAGATCGTCCAGCTTGCGGGAACGTCCTTCTGCATCTGCCGTAATATCTTTCCACATGCGGTAGCCGTCTAAGTTGCGGCGGCCCTGACGCAGGTAGTCATCGCCAAGCTGTACCCAGTACTGGCTGGAATCGACGTTGCAGAAATAGCGGAAGCCCACGTTGTAAAGATAGCGGAAGCGTTCATTGTCCATGGTATAAGGATGCCAGTCACCGACATCCGCACCAAATGGGAACAGAATGATATCCGTAGGTCCGATCAGGGATTCTACTTCCGATTCCCATTTGTCTGTATCGGATTGGAAACGTTCCCACTCCACGGTGCCGAGATTCAAGTGTCCCCAGCTGTGGGAGGCAAGTTCAAAACCGTTGTCCCTCAGACATTGTGCGACCTGGGAAGCAGCCTGCCGGTCTTCTTCATAGGTTGCGGAACCGGCATAGGAAGATGCCGTGCGGTATCCAAGGATTCCTTCATAGCCTGTGAATGCCAAAACGGCGCGGGCCCCTTTGTAGGAGAAATCAGGATGATGTTCGCAGAACTTGTCCAGGATCGGAACCAGGTCATAGTCCCCGGTGCGGACAGATCCATCATCCATGGTCATTTCGCAGGTTGGCTTGCCGTCTTCGCCAATGACAATGCGGCTGGCGAAGCCGTCTCCATCCATGTAGGGATAATAGCATAAGTCATCCTGGGACATAACAAACGGAATTTTTCCAGGCGGCAGCATAATGTCGCCGGCTTTCATGACCGTATTTCCATTTTCATCGGTTGTCTCATAAGCCATATCGTGGAGTCGTACCAGGACATAGCCCTTGCTGTACAGGCTTTCCAGGATTTTGTTGAATTCATCGATGGTAGTCATGACCTGATTGTAACCATCCTGATCGTTGTCGCCATCGAATGCCTTGGATGGATTCGCTACCAGAGTATGAAAGAATACATGGGTAATCTTACTGATCGGTGTGCGGACCAGCGTTTCTTTTGTGGATTCATATTCGGAAATGGCATTGATAACTTCCGGGTCGGAAGCGAATTCTTCCGATGCTTTTAACCGGTCTATGGCAGCGTCGTAGTCGTAGCCGGCTGCAAGCAGATAAGCCTGGTGAAGCAGGTCTGCTGCCGGAGTATCGGGCATGACAAAGCCGTCTCCCTCGGTTGGAGTTTCTGCTAAGTCAGAAGAGTCCGTGGAAATGACGATGGAACTGGTCGCGTCAGGTGTGCTGGTATCATGATGCTTTTTCAGAAAAAAAATGCCGGTGCCAAGTGCACCGATCAGTACAACGCAGGCTGCAGCTGCCAGAAAACGTGGAAACCGCGGGCGGCGGCGCCTGTGGCTGTATGACCTGCCGGAATAATATTCGTTCATATAAAAACCCCTTTACTATGATATTTTCATCATAGCATAGAACCTGAAAAATAGCCATAGATTGCATTATAGAAAAGGGGAAAAGTGAGGCGTTTTATGAAACGATGGGGGATGATCATGTGCTTTTGTCTGCTGGTGAATCTGGTGAATCCAATCGTCTGCGATGCGGCGCACATGCCGGGATTACGGGGAGAACCGGGACTGCCGGGATCGCGGAGAGAGCCGGGCCTGCAGGGAGAAGCGATGTTGCCTGGATTGCAGGAAAAGCCGGGACTGCAGGGAGAACAGGAAATACAAAGGGAACTGGACTCACAGGAACTGTCTGCAGAATCCACGGTGCAGGTGCAGGCGCCGTCTGCCGTTTTGATGGAAGCTTCCACGGGGCAGATCATTTATGAAAAAAATGCGGATGAAAGGCGCAGTCCGGCCAGCATAACAAAGATTATGACCCTGATCTTAATCTTCGATGCGATCGATGAAGGAAAAATCCGGCTGACCGATGAGGTGGTAACCAGCGCCCATGCAAAATCCATGGGCGGTTCGCAGGTTTTTCTGGAGGAGGGAGAGGTGCAGACGGTGGAAACCCTGATCAAATGCATTGTGGTGGCATCGGGGAATGATGCATCGGTCGCGATGGCAGAATACATAGCCGGATCGGAAGATGCTTTTGTCCAGCGCATGAATGAACGTGCTAAGGCTCTGGGAATGTCAGGAACCCATTTTACAGACTGCTGTGGTCTGACGGAATCACCGGAGCATCTGACTACAGCGCGGGATATTGCAGTCATGTCGCGGGAACTCATTACGAAATATCCGCAGATCCATACCTACTCCACTATCTGGATGGAAAACATTACCCATGTGACAAAGCAGGGAACGAAAGAGTTTGGGCTTTCCAACACGAATAAGTTATTAAAGATGGCAACCAATTTTAAAGTGACTGGCTTAAAAACCGGATCGACTTCCCTTGCAAAATATTGTCTGTCCGCCACTGCTGAGAAAGACGGAGTACGCCTGATTGCAGTTGTGATGGCAGCACCGGACTACAAGGCACGTTTTGCAGATGCCCAGAACCTTTTAAATTACGGTTATGCAAGCTGCCGGCTTTACGAGGATCAGGAAATGGTGCCGCTCCCGGTTATGGAAGTAACGGATGGTGTTGCCCAGTCCGTTTTTCTGAAATACGCAGGAAGTTTTTCCTATCTGAGTTTAAACGGTGAGGATTTTTCGGCGATCGAGAAGAAACTGATGCTGCCGGAAACCCTGAAGGCTCCGGTAAGTGCCGGAGAAAAAGTTGGAGTATTGCGCTATGAGCTGAATGGGAAGGTACTGGGGGAGGTCGGGATTCTGACAAATGGAAGCGTGGAGAAAGCCGGATTTTTCGATTATTTGCAGATGGTAATGCGGATCTGGAATCTGGGTGCACATACGTGACACGGAATCGCTGTCGAATATGGGCAGACAGAAAGAAAACTGTTACGGACATTATGCGTGAACAGCAGCGAAAAAACAGGTCAGACAGATCAAAAGGCGAACCGTTGGGGAATCGGTTTCATACATTGTAGGTATTAAGAGGTTTGACAGGAGGCATTTCGGTTTGAGAAGAAAAGGAATCGGGTGTTTATGCGCAGTCAGCATGATCTGCGCGGTTTTGTGCGGCTGTACAAAGGAACAATCGGGGCTTACCCCGGTTACGCTTTATGAGGTTGCCCATTCTATTTTTTATGCACCGCAGTATGCAGCGATTGAACTTGGATACTTTAAAGAAGAGGGGATTGATCTGACACTGGTGAATGGTGCGGGGGCAGATAAAGTCATGACAGCCATGCTTGCCGGGGATGCAGATATTGGATTTATGGGATCGGAGGCAAGTATTTATACTTATGCGCAAGGAGCTGAGGATTACGCGGTAAACTTTGCACAGCTGACGCAGCGGGCAGGAAACTTTCTGGTGGGACGAGAAGCGGATCCGGATTTTAACTGGCAGAAACTAAAAGGAAGCAGAGTTCTTGGCGGTCGGGCAGGCGGCATGCCGCAAATGGTATTTGAATACATTTTAAAGAAAAACGGAATTGATCCCAAAACAGATCTCACGATTGACCAGAGTATCCAGTTCGGTCTGACAGCGGCAGCATTTACCAGTGACCAGTCCGATTATACGGTAGAATTTGAACCGTTTGCGACGGGACTGGAACTGGAAGGAAATGGTTATGTGGTGGCATCGTTGGGCACAGATTCCGGATATGTCCCCTATACGGCATATTGCGCAAAGAAAAGCTATCTCGCCATGCATCCGGAGCGGATCCAGCAATTTACAAATGCCCTGCAAAAGGGGATGGATTACGTGAATTCCCATACGGCGGAGGAGATTGCAAAGACGATCCAGCCTCAGTTTTCCGAGACTCCACTGGAAAATATCGTAACGATCGTAAAACGTTATCAGGATCAGGATACCTGGAAAAAGGATCTGATCTTTGAAAAGAGCAGTTTTGAACTTTTGGAAAATATCCTGGAGGAAGCCGGAGAACTTTCCGGACGCGTCCCATACGAAAACCTGGTCACAACGGAATATGCAAAAAAGGCGCTGCCGTAGACGGGAAGAAAAGGGTGTTGGAGCAGAAGCACAGCAAAATTTTTCCTCAGGACTATGGACTTTACAAATTTAGTGTGATAAACTGGTGACAGTAGAAACTGCAGGATCCTGCATGAAAAGAAGGGAATCGTGTCCGATGAATAAGAAGATTAAGACAGAGGCGGTTGACCATCTGTTTGAAGCCATTTTAACATTAAAGACTCCGGAGGAGTGCTATATATTTTTTGAAGATGTGTGTACGGTAAATGAACTGTTGTCGTTATCCCAGCGCTATGAGGTAGCAAAAATGCTGCGGGAGAAGCGGACTTATCTGGAAATTGCAGATAAGACAGGAGCATCTACTGCAACCATCAGCCGTGTGAACCGCTCATTAAACTATGGAAACGATGGTTATGACATGGTATTTGGCCGTATTGCCCAAAAGCAGGAAGCGGGAGCCGCAAACGGGGAAACTGCTAAGGAGCAAACTGCAGAAACTCAGACAGAACATGCACCAGAGGAATAAGCATGATCCGGTGGATTCAGAGTCCGGAAGAACAAAAACAGAATATCACCATATAAAAAAGTGATGTCATGCGGCATCACTTTTTCGTTTTCCTGGTTTTGGGATCAAGCGGCATTTCTTCGCGGAGCTGGTCGATCAGCATTTCAATCATATGTTTTTTCAGATAAACATCGAAAGAAAGTTCGCTGATAAAAGAAAAAAGCTGCAGATATTCTTTGTCGTCACTTTCGGAATCAGCAAAAGTCTTAAGACTGTCCTCAAATTTTGAACGGACGTCGTCTTTTAAATGTTCCATCTGAAGGTCTTCCCGGGAAAAAACTTCCTCGTAAATGTCACTTAACGACAATCCCTCTTCTGCGCGAAAGTGCTGTTCGGTCACCGGACGGAACAACTGCTCGATGTCGTTAATGGAAAGAAGATTTTTGTAGTAATAAATAAACAAAAGCAGCAGAATGTGCTCTTTGCTGTATTTTTTACGGACAGGCGCGGGCAGCAGGCGGTTTTTCGCGTAGTTATTGATCATGGTTTTGGTGAGGGCTTTATCCTCCGGGCTGCGTTTGGTCTTCTTCAAATGTTCTTCCATGAAGGAAGTGACCTGGTCCATATATAAGTCCACTTCAGGGATTTTTTCTGTTTTAATGTATGAGATGGAGTCAAGCCAGCTCAGAATATCAGATAGTCTTTCGGAATTATTTTTCATGATGTCACCTCTTACTCTATTATATAGTATTGAAAACCAGATAGCAAGTGGAAAAGATCATGCAAAAAACAAAAAATTTGGAACAAAAACAAAAAGTATTAACGAAGCTTGAAAAGGGATTGAATTTTTTATCCGGAATGTCTATAATAGAAAATTACAAAGAACAAACAAAGGAGAGATTTCTTATGAAAAAAGTATTAGCAACTAACAATGCTCCGGCAGCAATCGGACCGTATTCCCAGGCAATCCACGCAGACAAGTTTGTATTTGTTTCCGGTCAGCTTCCGATCGATCCGGCTACTGGTGAGTTTGCAGGTGCAGATATCGCAGCACAGACCAAGCAGTCCTTAACCAACATCAAGAACATTCTGGAGAGCGACGGACTTAGCATGGCAAACGTAGTAAAGACCACTGTTCTGTTAAACAACATCGCAGATTTCGGTGCTATGAACGAAGTTTACGCTACGTTCTTTGAGGGTGCATGCCCGGCAAGAGCAGCTTTCGAGGTTGCAGCACTTCCGAAGGGCGCACTGGTAGAGATTGAGGCAATTGCATACGCTGAGTAATCGAAAAACGGCGGATGTGTTACGGATTGTTTTCAATCTGTCATGCACGGAAACAGTATAGAAGTGGAATGATGCAGGCACGGACTTGGGTTCGCTGCCTGCGTGGATCCGGATACAGCAGGTACTGCGAACAAAGGTTTGCGGTACCTGCTGTTTTATGGTAGAATGGTTACTGTTTATGGAGCGAGAAAAAAGATTTTGAAAGGATAACAGCGCAATGGCAGTTTATGATACCTTAAATGACAGACAGAAAGAGGCGGTGTTTTGTACGGAAGGTCCTCTTTTGGTCCTGGCCGGGGCAGGATCCGGTAAAACCAGAGTCCTGACGCACCGCATCGCGTACCTGATTGAAGAAAAGGACGTGAACCCATGGAATATCATGGCGATCACCTTTACCAACAAAGCGGCGGGAGAGATGCGGGAGCGTGTGGACAAGCTGGTCGGTTTTGGCTCTGAGAGCATCTGGGTTTCGACGTTCCATTCCTCCTGTGTGCGGATTTTACGCCGCTTTATCGAGAATCTGGGCTACAGCACAAGTTTTTCCATTTACGATTCGGATGATCAGAAAACGCTGATGAAGCAGATCTTAAAGAAAATGGATCTGGACCCGAAGCAGTTTCGGGACAGAGCCATGCTTTCTGCCATTTCCGGTGCCAAAAATGAACTGATGAGCCCGGAAGAATTCCGGCTGAATGCGGAAGGCGACTGGCGTGCAAAGAAGATTGCAGAAATCTATCAGATGTATCAGGATGAGTTAAAGAAAAATAATGCACTGGATTTCGATGATCTTATTTTTAAAACCGTGGATCTGTTCCAGACGAATGCGGATGTGCTGGAATATTATCAAGAGCGTTTCCGCTATATCATGGTGGATGAGTACCAGGATACCAACACGGCGCAGTTTCGTCTGATTGAGCTTCTGGCCGGAAAATATAAAAACCTCTGCGTGGTAGGCGATGATGACCAGTCTATTTATAAGTTCCGTGGTGCCAACATCAGCAATATCCTGGATTTTGAAAGTGCATTTCCGGGGGCAAAAGTCATTAAGCTGGAGCAGAATTACCGTTCCACCAGTCATATTCTGGATGCGGCCAATGCAGTGATCCGCAATAACCAGGGGCGGAAGGACAAGACTCTCTGGACCGCCAATGGAGAGGGGGAACCGGTGATCTTCCACCAGTATGAGCAGGCTTACGAAGAGGCGGATGGCATCGTCCGTGACATTTTAAAGGATGGACGGGACTTTCAGAATTACGCGGTCCTTTACCGGACGAATGCGCAGTCCCGTCTTCTGGAGGAAAAATGCATTGAGCACAATGTGCCGTACCGTCTGGTAGGAGGCGTAAATTTCTATCAGAGAAAAGAGATCAAGGATGTATTGTCTTATTTGAAAACAATCGCAAACGGACGGGATGATCTGGCAGTCCAGCGTATCATCAATGTGCCAAAAAGAGGCATTGGTGCGGCATCGATCGCGAAGATTACGGCGTGGGCTTCGGAGCAGGGCATCAGCTTTTACGATGCGTGTGTCCGGGCGGCAGCCGTGCCGGGGCTCGGTAAGGCAGCAGGAAAGGTTGCCGTGTTTACCGGTCAGATCGAGGAATTCCGCGATGCGCTGACCGAGGATGAGATCAGCATCAAAGCACTGATCGAGCAGATCCTTTCCGATACCGGCTACCGGGAAGAACTGGAAGCAGAGGGAGAGGTCGAGTCCCAGACGCGTCTGGAGAACATCGAAGAACTTATGAATAAGGCGGTCAGCTACAGCGAGGATGCGGAACATCCGTCCCTGGATGAATTTTTAGAGCAGGTGGCGCTGGTGGCCGATGTGGACCGGATGGACGATTCTGAGAACCGGGTAACGCTGATGACCTTACACAGCGCAAAGGGACTGGAGTTCCCGGTAGTATATTTAAGCGGCCTTGAGGATGGACTTTTCCCAAGCCGCATGGCAATTTCAGCGGATGACCGGACCGAACTGGAAGAAGAACGCCGCCTTTGCTACGTCGGCATTACCCGTGCCAAGGAGCGGCTGGTGATCACGGCATCCCGCATGCGCATGATCAATGGGGAAACCCATTATTCCAAAGTCAGCCGTTTTGTGGAAGAAATTCCGGAAGAACTGATTCAGATGGAAAAGCTGGAGCCGAGACTGGGACGCAGCGTGGCGCGGGATGAATTTGAGGATGACGATCTTCCGTGGAATAAAAAACAGAGCCATCTTGGCATCAGCAAATTTGGCATGAAATCGAATTCCTATGCATCGCCGACCGCATCGTATGTTTCCGGGACCGGAAACGGATACGCAGGAATGCAGGGAGCAGGACGTGATTTAAGTGGGATTTTCGACCGGAAGTTATCCGGAGGCAGGGCGGCAGGGGCAGCAGCCAGGGCTGCTTCAGGACAGTCGTTTCAGTCAGCCGGACCAGGATTTGGAAAGGCGTTTACGGTTCAAAAACCTTCTTCTTTGGACTATGGAGTAGGAGACCGGGTACGCCATGTCAAATTCGGCGAGGGAACCGTTCTGAGTGTAAAGGACGGAGCGAAGGATTTTGAGGTATCCGTGAATTTTGATACGGCCGGTGTGAAGAAGATGTTCGCCTCCTTTGCGAAGCTTCAGAAAATCGGATAAACAGGCAGCCGTGCTGTTTACGCTGGCGCATAGAATTTACAAATTTGAATAAAATAGGATAGTAAAAAAAGAAAAACAATGATATAATCCTAGTAATGCATAGCATGAAACGGCATATTTATATAGCCGACCAAACATGGTAGAAAGGACGTGGCAGTATGAATCGTTTTGATAACATGAGCAAAGACGCAATGGCACGTGTGGAAGAAATCATGAATTCCACCAAGTTAAATGAGTTCTTACACAGAAAAGAGGAAGAGGAGAAAAAGAAAACCTGCATTCTCTGGATCCTTGCCATCATCGGAGTGGTAGCAGCTGTTGCAGCAATCGCATATGGCGTATACCGTTTCTTTACCCCGGATTATCTGGAAGACTTTGAGGATGATTTCGATGACGACTTCGATGATGATTTCTTCGAGGACGAGGACGACACCAAAGAAAAATAAGAATAGCTTTGGTCATCCACAAAGGTTTGAAGGAAAGAAACTTGTTACTTAGCAGAACCAATCAGGCGTGTCTCGCAGACCGGGATGCGCCTTTTCTCTGCCATGCATCAAAGAAGAATAGGAGAAAAACGTGAAAAAGGGCGATATGTATGAAGCGGTCGTAGAGACCATTGACTTCCCGAACAAGGGAATTTTACATGTGGACGGGGAGCGGGTCATCGTGAAGAATGCCATCCCGGGACAAAAAGTACGGTTTGTCGTAAATAAAAAAAGAAAAGGAAAATGCGAGGCACGTCTTTTGGAAGTAGTAGAAAAGTCGCCTCTGGAGCGAAGGGAGGGCACCTGTCCGCATTTTGGCATCTGCGGCGGCTGCCTCTATCAGAGCCTTCCTTACGAAGAACAGTTGAAGATCAAAGAAAGTCAGATCAAAGCACTTCTGGATGAAGTCTGTGATTCTTATGAATTCGAGGGAATCAAGGCAAGCCCGCTCTCTGACGGATACCGCAACAAGATGGAATTCTCTTTTGGCGATGAGTACAAGGACGGTCCGCTGGCACTCGGCATGCACCGCCGCGGCAGCTTTTATGATATCGTGAATACGCCGGAGTGCCAGATCGTACATGCGGATTTCTGCAAAATCTTAACGGCAACCCTGCAGTATTTCACGGAACACCATATCAGTTACCACAAAAAGATGCAGCACACCGGCTACCTGCGTCATCTGCTGGTGCGCCGTGCCGTGAAGACCGGCGAGATTTTAGTGGCCCTGGTCACTTCCGGGCAGACCGAAAAGCTTGGTGTGACCGAAGAACATACGACTCCGGTGACGGAGAAAGAACTTCTGGCAGGCTGGCTTTCCTGCATGCAGAATCTGGAGCTTACCGGAACGTTTGCCGGAATCCTGCATATCCAAAACGACAGCCTTGCTGACGTTGTTCAGAGCGATGAGACGACGATTCTTTATGGTCAGGACTTCTTCTATGAGGAACTTCTTGGCTTAAAGTTCCGTATTACCCCGTTTTCTTTCTTCCAGACCAATTCCCTGGGAGCCGAGGTGCTTTATGAGACGGCACGAAGCTATGTCGGGGAGACGAAGGATAAAGTTGTGTTTGACTTATACAGTGGAACCGGAACCATTGCCCAGATCATTGCCCCGGTGGCTGCGAAGGTTGTGGGTGTGGAAATCGTGGAGGAAGCCGTAGAGGCTGCGAAAGAAAATGCGGCAGGGAACGGACTGAAAAACTGCGAATTTATCGCCGGAGATGTTTTGAAGGTGATCGGAGCGTTAAAAGATAAGCCGGATCTGATTATTCTGGATCCGCCGCGTGATGGCATTCATCCGAAGGCACTGGATCAGATCATCGATTTTGGTGTGGACCGCATGGTTTACATTTCCTGTAAGCCGACCAGCCTGACCAGGGATCTTGTGGTATTGCAGGAGCGTGGTTACAAGCTGGAGAAAGCATGTGCGGTAGATATGTTCCCGTCCACCGCAAACTGTGAGACGATCGCGCTGCTGACCCGCGTAAAATAATCTGAGATATTGTTGATAATTCAGAAAATCCCGTTGCTGGGCACGCATGCGTGAACAGTAACAACTGCCGCCAGCAAATCAGGCTGGCGGGGAATGCGGCGGAAGCCCTGGGCGCCTCCCGCATGCGTATCCTGATGAAAGAAATCATCCCAAACAGTGTCAGCTCTGTGCTGATCATGGCGACTACGGATATCGGAAATAAGATCCTGATGTTCTCAACGCTGAGCTTTCTGGGACTGGGCTCCGCACCGCCTACCCCGGAATGGGGCATGATGGTTTCTGACGGTGTGGATTACTTCAATAAGTTCTGGGTATCCGGTTTCCCGGGTCTTGCGATCTTCACCATGGCTGTAGGAGCCAATTTCATTGGCGATGGTCTGCGGGATCTGCTGGATCCGAAGCTGCGTACACAGTTCTGATAAAAATGCCGCGCGGATGCGTGGCTCAAAACGAATCAGCAATAGAAAGACGGCGCCGGGGACCGGGAGGGTCTGCGGCGCCCCTTTTGGCAGATGGAGCTTTTTGAGAAATACTGTCAACAGGCAGATAAAATGAGGAGGTTTTTGAACATGAACGAAGCAAGAGCAAAAAGAATTCTGGACGAATTACAGAAACAGGGGGTCAGCCAGATGCTGCTGACAGACCCGATGTCCATTGCCTATCTGACTGGTATTCGCATGACACCCATCGAACGCTTTTACGCGCTTTTACTGCGGGCAGACGGACATCACGCTTACTTTTTAAATCATCTGTTTTATGTACCGCAGGAAGTCGGGGCGGAGAAAGTCTGGTATTCCGATACCGATCCGGTGCCAGAACTGGTGGCAGCGCATCTGGACAAGCATGCAGTGCTGGGGGTAGATAAGGATTTAAAGGCCCGTTTTCTGCTTCCGCTGATGGAGATGAAGGCAGCGGCAGGCTTTGTGAATGGCTCTGAGGCTGTGGACATTACCCGCGGTGTGAAAGATGCTGAGGAACAGGAGAAGATGCGCGTGGCTTCCAGGCTGAACGATCAGGCTATGGCGCAGTTTAAAAATCTGATCCATGAGGGCGTGACGGAGCAAGAAGTTGCTGACCAGATGCTGGAGATTTATTTAAGCCTGGGTGCGGATGGTTACTCATTCCCGCCGCTGGTGGCATTTGGTGCCAATGCGGCAGATCCGCACCACTCCCCGGATGATACCGTGGTGCAGCCGGGAGACTGTGTATTGTTTGATGTAGGCTGTATCAAAGACGGCTACTGTTCGGATATGACTCGTACCTTTTATTATAAGTCTGTCAGTGAAGCACACCGTAAGGTCTATGAGACCGCAAAAGCTGCCAATGAGAGTGCCATTGCAAAAATCAGACCCGGCATACCGCTTTGTGAGCTGGATGCCACAGCCAGAAACCTGATCGCCGATGCCGGATGGGGACCGAATTTCAATCACCGTCTCGGACACTTTATCGGACAGTCCTGCCATGAGTTTGGGGATGTTTCTTCTGCCAATACCTGGGAGGCAAAGCCGGGCATGATCTTCTCCATTGAGCCGGGCATTTATTTAAGCGGTGATACCGGTGTCCGTGTGGAGGATCTGGTACTGGTTCGCGAAGATGGCGTGGAAGTGCTGAACCATTACCCAAAGACTTTGCAGATCATCGAATAAAGGAGGCTTATGGATATGAAACATCCAATCGCAGCGCTGCACATGGCAAACGGGGCAAAAATCGTGATCGAGCTGCTTCCAGAGTCGGCTCCGAATACGGTGAACAGCTTTCTTTATGCGGCATCCCATGGGTATCTGGATCATCATGCCATTGAACGCATTGTGCCGGGAAACTGGGTGGATATGAGCTACACGGCATTTGGTCACAAGGAAACCCAGTACCTGATCCCCCAATGAATTTATCTTAAATCCGGACGTGACGCCGCTTGATTCCCATCCGGGATGTGTCTGCATGGGTGGTTACGGGGATGTGGGTCTGGAAAGCTGTGAATTTTTCTTTCCGCTTCGCGACTGCCCGGATCACAAGGGGATTTATCCGGTATTTGGAACGGTCATTTCCGGCATGGATGAGATTTTACGTATCGCGCAGGTGCCAACGGTGCCGGTTGATTTCCGATTCCGGGTGTGGAAGTGAACCGCCCGGTAAAGCCGGAAATCCTGGACCATGTAGAACTGGAACTGTTTGGAGCGGTTTACCCGGAGCCGGTGCGGGTGGAAAATCCGAAACTGCCGAAATGCTGGCCGAAGCTGTAAGAAAAGAAACTTGACAGCAACAAATGGTTGTACTATCATCTAAATAGTTGCAGATACATCTAAATGCAAGACGTATCTTCGGAAACAGAGAAAGGCGGATGATAGTATGGATCAAACCGAAAGAAAAATCACAAAAATTGCGCGCGAGGTCAGCAAATTTACCGTTCAGACCATGAAAGAGGAAGGCATTGGTACGGCGGAATTTGATTTTATCCATCTGGTGCGCCACAATCCGGGAATTACCCAGACTCAGGTGCGGGAACAGCTCCAGATTGACAAAGGAGCTGCGGCCAGAAGGGCAGCCAGTCTGGAGGCGAAAGGCTACCTGGTCCGCAAACCGAATCCCAAAGATGGAAGAAGTCAGCTTTTGTATGCGACAGAGCAGGCAGAACATCTGAAAAATTCAAAAGCACGAATCGAATCTGTTTTTTATGAGTGGCTTTTGGAAGAATTGCCGGAAAAAGAAAAAGAACAGTTTTTAGAGACGCTGGATACGTTATACTGGCGTTCGAAGCGGGAACGTCAGGCGGGCTTTTCTACCGTGACAAGCCGTGTGAAGCAACGGGGAGCGTCAGACGGATAGACTGCAGAAACCCTGGAAGCGGAAAAACAAAAGTATGCAGGCATGTTACTGTATTACGACTGGAGACTGGCATTGTTGTCCATAATCTTTCCTCCGGTATCTTATTTCATTGCAGAAAAGATGAAGGTGCAGATCCAGAAGGCAGGAGCTGCCTATAAAGAACAAGCTCTCCAGGTGACAGCCGCAGGCAGGTCAGGTACTGCTTCACGGCCGCCCGGTGTCTGAAATTCAGGATTTGGAAAGAAGAAAACGGTTTGGCTATGTGGAGCAGTCGTTCCACCAGGTACCCGGAACCGTCAAAGACCAGATCACGCTGTTTGATCCGGACATTTCCATGGAAGCCGTAAAGCGGGCTGCGGTGCTGACCGGGCTTGATGAGACGATTATGCAGATGGAGCACGGTTACGATACGGTCTGCACACCGGAATTGTTCTCCCAGGGGCAGTGGCAGCTTTTATCGATCGCACGGGCGGCTGCGGCAGAGCCGGAACTGTTTTTGTTAGATGAGATTACGGCTAATCTGGATGCGGAGACCGAACAGGCTGTTTTAAAGGCACTGAAACAGGTTTCGGAGGACCGCACGGTGATTTCGATTTCTCACCGAATTGCAGCGGAATTTGGAAGAATCATTCAAGTTGGCAGTTAAAAAGATAGACAAGGGAAAGTGAGAACATATGATATGGAAAAAAACGATATCCAGATCCGTGTGGCATCGGAGGCCGATGCAGAAGCACTTTTAGCAATTTATACGCCTTATGTAGTAAAAACGGCAATCACGTTTGAGTATGAGCCGCCGACTCTGGAAGAATTTCGGGGACGAATCAGGCATACGCTGCAGAAATACCCTTATCTCGTAGCTGAGCAAAATGGAAAAATTCTCGGTTATGCCTATGCGGGCGTTTTTCATGAGCGCGAAGCGTACAGCTGGGCGGTAGAAACTTCTATCTATGTGGATGAAACCCTGCGGCATTCTGGGGTGGGGAGAAAGCTGAATAGAGCCATGGAAGCCGTATGCAGGGCGATGGGAATTCTCAACATGGAAGCCTGTATCGCAGTTCCGGAAGCAGAAAATGATGAATACCTGACCAGAAACAGCGTGGATTATCATGCACATATCGGATACCGGCTGGTAGGAGAATTTTATCAGTGCGGTTACAAATTCGGACGCTGGTATAATATGGTCTGGATGGAAAAAATGATCGGAGAACATCAGGATGAGATGGAGATGCCGGTGTGGTTTCCGGATCTGAAACAGATCAATGAAATATTAGAATAGGGAACCTGTAAAATCCATGTAAAATGCTTTGTGGACAGTCTGTAAAATTCGGAGTATACTAGATATTATAACAAATCCAGAAAAATTCAGACGGAGGAAAGCAACATGGGTACAAAAGCAGAATACGCAATTTCTTTACACGACAAGGGGTATAACTGTGCGCAGGCAGTAGCCTGCACGTTCTGCAAAGAATTTGGTGTGGACGAACAGGAAATGTTTAAAATCGCAGAGGGCTTTGGTCTTGGCATGGGCATGATGGAGATGTGTGGTGCCCTTTCCGGCATGATGATGATCATTGGACTGGCAAACAGTGTCGGGGATCTGGAAAAGGGCATGCCGACCAAAGGTGCAACCTACAAGCAGGTTAAGGAACAGGTCATGAAATTCAAAGAGAAAAACGGTTCTTATCTGTGCAGAGAGCTGAAAGGAGTAGAGACTGGAAAGGTGCTCTGCAGCTGCCCGCAGTGTATTATGGATGCGGTGGCATTGACCGAAGCATATTTGGCAGAACATCAGGCAGACAGATAAGGGGTGTGTGAAATTGAGGGGTAAACATGCAGATCTGATCGAGGGGAATATTTTTCAGGCCCTTTTGGTTTTTGCAATCCCGCTGCTGATTGGAAATCTGTTCCAGCAGCTGTATAATACGGCGGATTCCTACGTAGTGGGAAATTTTGTCGACACCAATGCACTGGCAGCCGTGGGAGCGTCCGGCTCTGTCATCCAGATGCTGGTTGGCTTTTTTATGGGTCTGTCGGTAGGTGCTGGTGTTGTCATTGCCCAGTATTTTGGTGCAGGGGATAAGGAAAAAATGAGCCATGCAATTCACAGTGCACTGGCTTTGACGGCATTTTTAAGTGTCCTGTTTACCATTGCAGGAATTGCAGTCACAAGACCCCTGCTTCGGGCAATTGGTGTACCACAGGAAGTACTTCCGCATTCCACCTTGTATCTGACTATTTATTTTGCCGGAATCACCTTTCTGTTGTTCTATAATATGGGATCCGGAATTCTGCGTGCGATCGGAAACTCCCGGGACCCGCTTATTTACCTGGCAATAGCCAGTGTGCTGAATGTGATCCTGGATGTTCTGCTTGTGTGTGTGGCGCGTCTTGGCGTAGCCGGTGTTGCGCTTGGAACCATGATCGCGCAGGCAGTCAGTGCATTTCTTGTCATGCGTCAGCTGATCCATACCCGGGAAGTGTACCGGGTGGAAATAAAGAAGATCCGTTTCCATAAGGCCATGACCAGACAGATTATCCTGGTAGGACTTCCGGCTGCATTTCAGCAGAGCATTACGGCGTTTTCCAATGTGATCGTGCAGTCGTATATCAACAGCTTTGGTACCGCTGCAATCGCCGGTTATTCTACCACCATCCGCATCGATGGATTTTTGCAGCTGATCCTGCAGAGCTTCAATATGACGATCACTACGTTTGTCGGGCAGAACATTGGTGCGGGAAAAACGGAACGGGTAAAGAAAGGCATGCTGACGGCGTGGATCATGTGCTCTGTCCTGATCGTGGGAGGATGCTTTTTGATGAACCGCGGCGGTGCTGCTCTCGTCAGTCTTTTTACGAATGATGAGGAAGTCATTGCCAACGGTGCTGCCATGTTAAAGCTGTTTTCCTATGCGTACTGGACGCTGCCGGTGGTTCAGATCTTAAGCGGTTCTTTGCGCGGGGCAGGAAAATCCAGCATTCCGATGATCTTTATGCTTGGAACGTTTGTGGTGATCCGTCAGATTTATCTGGCGATCACAGTACCTGCAACACACAGTCTTATGGTTGTCATGGCAGGATGGCCTATCACCTGGGCGCTCTGTGCAGTCGGAATGGCAATCTATTTCTTTAAAGCGGACTGGATGAAGGACGCAGAGAAGCTGATTCAGGGGTAGAAAAGAAAAAGGACACAATAAAATTTCATATTGCTGGTATACGAATTTCCGGTTCTGCAAAGACTAGTTTCTGACAATGCGTCAGAAAGAGAGGGTCTTATGAGTAATGTGATTCGTTCCAGAAAAGCCGCAGTCATTGGCTGCGGCTTTGTTGGCTCTGCGATTGCGTTTACCTTGATGCAGAGCAAACTGTTTTCGGAGCTGGTGCTGCTGGATGTGAATAAAGATAAGGCAGACGGGGAGGCGAAGGATATTTCCCACGGCGTCCCCTTTGCGGCACCCATGAAAATCTATGCAGGAGATTACGATGATATTGCGGATGCTTCGATCATCATTGTGACAGCAGGGGCCAATCAGAAGCCGGATGAGACAAGGCTGGATCTGGTGCACAGGAATGTAGAAATCTATCAGAGCATCATCCCGGAAATTGCCGGCAGAAATTTTGGCGGGATTCTGCTGATCGTCTCGAATCCGGTAGACATTTTGACTTATGTGGCACTTCGCCTGAGCAGTTTGTCGGAAGAACGGGTGATCGGTTCCGGAACAGTACTGGACAGTGCACGCATGAAATATGCGCTTGGACAACATTTGCAGGTAGACAGCCGCAGTGTACATTCCTATATTGTGGGAGAGCATGGTGACAGCGAGATCGCGGTGCTGAGCAGTACCAATATTTCCGGCATTCCGCTGGATGTATTCTGTGAGATGCGCGGTTACGAGAATCCGAAAGAAAAGCTGGATCTGATCGCGGAATCTGTCAAAAACAGTGCTTACGATATCATCGCCAAAAAACAGGCGACGTATTACGGCATTGCCATGTCCGTGCGCCGGATCTGCGCCTGCATCGTCCGCAATGAACGCTCGATTTTGCCGGTATCGTCCATGATGCATGGGGAATACGGCATCCGGGACATTGCCCTGAGTATGCCTGCAGTTCTGGGGGCGGACGGCGTGGAAACGCATGTGCCGATCTCACTGAATGAAGACGAGACGACCAGGCTGATCCAGTCGGCAGAGACGCTCAAAGGCATTGCGCAGGGGCTGGAACTGTAGAACAAGACCGGATGCATCAAAATGGTCAGAAATCTGGTTGGAGATCGGAAATCTTCCTGCCAGGGATTTTCTGGGATTTCCAACCGGGTTCCAGCCAGGGTCCATGAAAAGAACTTTCTCGACGACAGCCTCCTTCTGTGGTATAATTTTTTCTATTATGCGATTACGAAAAGGAGGCTTTTTTCATGGGTGTACAGGAGCAGGAAAAAGCAAAGACATATCGCTGCATCGGCCTTCTGGCCCATGTAGATGCAGGGAAAACGACGTTATCTGAGGCGATTTTATATACGTCCGGAACCATACGGAAACTGGGGCGTGTAGATAACCGGGATGCGTACCTGGATACATACGCGCTGGAGCGGGAACGGGGCATTACCATCTTTTCCAAGCAGGCAGTATGCCAGCTTGGGGATACCACGGTTACACTGCTTGATACACCGGGACATGTGGATTTTTCCGCGGAAATGGAGCGGACACTGCAGGTGCTGGACTGCGCGGTGCTGGTGATCAGCGGGGCAGATGGCGTGCAGGGGCATACGGAAACGTTGTGGAGCTTACTGAAACGTTACCAGGTTCCGACCTTCCTTTTTATCAACAAGATGGATCAGCCGGGAACCGACCGGGATGCGCTGATGGCAGAGCTGAAAAAACGCCTGCATGATTCCTGCGTGGATTTTGAACCGCTGGACGGGCCTGAGGATGCAGTGCCGGAGGACGTGTGGGAGAACATCGCCATGTCCGATGAAGCGCTTTTGGAGCAGTATCTGGAAAATGAAAGCATTACGGATGATCAGATCCGCGGGCTGATCCGGCAGCGGAAGCTGTTTCCGTGTTATTTTGGTTCGGCGTTAAAGCTGCAGGGCGTGGAGGAACTGCTTGCCGGACTGGAGCGGTGGATGGGAAGTGAAAACACCGAAAAACACAGTTTGGCCGCTGGTACAAAAGCAGAGAAGGCCGTTGGAAAAACGGAAATCAGGGATCAGAAAGATTCCCGGAATGCATTTGGTGCCAAAGTCTTTAAGATCTCCCGCGATGATCAGGGTGCCCGGCTGACTCACTTAAAAGTCACATCGGGTTGTCTGAAAGTAAAAGATTTTCTGGAAGAAAAGGGCAAAGAACCGGAGAAGGTCAACCAGATCCGCATTTATTCCGGCACGAAATACGAACTTGTGAATGAGGCTGTGCCAGGCATGGTCTGTGCGGTGACCGGTCCTGTGACAACGTATCCGGGCCAGGGGATTGGAACGGAGGCAGAATCCGAGCTTCCGGTCCTGGAACCGGTGTTAAATTACCGTGTAGAGTTGCCGGAGGGCTGCGATGCCCATAAAATGCTAGCAGAACTAAAGCAGCTTGAGGAGGAAGAACCGGAACTTCACATTACCTGGAATGAACCGGCGCAGGAAATTCAAGTGCAGGTTATGGGTGAGGTACAGATCGAGGTGCTAAAAAGTCTGGTGGCAGAGCGCTTTGGTGTGGATATCCGTCTGGATGCAGGAAGTATTGTATACAAGGAGACGATCACGCAGACCGTAGAGGGCGTGGGGCATTTTGAACCGCTGCGCCATTATGCGGAGGTCCATTTGCTGATGGAGCCGGGGGAACCGGGCAGTGGTCTGCAGTTTTCTGCCCGCTGCAGTGAAGATTTTCTGGACCGGAACTGGCAGCGCCTGATCTTAACCCACCTGGAAGAAAAACGCCATCGTGGAGTTCTCACCGGCTCTGAAATTACGGATATGCAGATTACGCTGATCGCAGGACGCGCCCATTTAAAACACACCGAAGGCGGGGATTTCCGCCAGGCCACGTACCGGGCAGTCCGCCAGGGACTGTGTGAGGCAGCAGCGGAAGGATGTGTGCAGATTTTAGAGCCGTATTACGCGTTTAAGCTGGAGGTGCCGTCCGAGTATGTAGGCCGCGCCATGACGGATCTGGAGCGCATGAAGGGAACCTTTGAACCGCCGCAGTTAGAGGAAGAAAATATGGTTTTAAGCGGTGTGGTTCCGGTTGCCACCATGCAGAATTACCAGCGGGAGGTTGTTTCCTACACGAAAGGACGCGGACGGTTAAGCTGCGTGCTTCAGGGATATTTCCCATGCCATAATGCGGTGGAAGTGGTGCAGGAAACAGGTTATGAGGCAGAACTGGACCTGGCGGATCCGACGGGCTCGGTATTCTGTGCCCATGGAGCCGGCTTTGTGGTGCCATGGTATGAGGTGAAGCATTACATGCATATCCAGACCGGAATTCCGGTGCTGGGAGAGGAAGCCGCGGCGAATACCGGCGATGACGCCGCTGATGGATGGAATACGGGGGGCGGAGCTGGAAGGAACATTGGCGCGTCTCCTGGGGATGGCAGAAATGCGGGAGCAGGAACCGTAGGGATATCTGGCAGATCCGTATCGCAGACTGGAAGCTGTTCTAATTCTGGTGGTGCGTCTTTCGGTGCCGATGAAAAAGAACTCGAAGCCATTTTTACCCGTACCTACGGCGAGAGCAAGCGCAAACGCTCCTACGACAGCGGTCCGCGCCAGGTGGTGTATGATCCTGGAAAATATGCGCATACCAAAAAGGAAGAACCCGTGGAAGAATACCTTCTTGTGGATGGCTACAACATCCTCTATGCCTGGGAGGAACTTCGGGAGCTGATGAAGGTCACTCTGGATGGTGCGCGGCACCGTCTCATGGACATGCTCTGTAACTATCAGGGCTACCGCAAATACAACCTGATCGTGGTATTTGATGCCTACAAGGTGAGCGGCGGAGTTGGAAGCACGGAGGATTATCACAATATTCATGTGGTTTATACCAAAGAGGCTGAGACCGCGGACCAGTACATCGAAAAATTTGCCCATCAGATGGGAAAGAAATACCGGGTGACCGTGGCAACTTCCGATGGACTGGAGCAGGTCATCATCCGCAGCCAGGGCTGCCTTCTCATGTCAGCCAGTGATCTGGAGGAAGACATGGAGCGCGTCAGCCGCCAGATTGAGGAAGACCGGGGGCATCTGGTAAAGCCTGGAAAACGTTATCTCTTCGCAGATGTAGAGAAGGATCTGGCTGAATACTTAGAGCAGGTACGGCTTGGGAAGATTCCGGCGACATCAGAGAAGCAATGAGTGGAAACCTGGTTGCTGTATACGGGTAGGAATTTTCTGAACTGAAAATTCCGTAAGATACAGTTCTGGTAGCAGATTTTGCCGATTTGGAATGCGAAGCATCGGCAAAATCCCGTTGCCTGGCACGCACGTGTGAACGGCAACGAGAAATCTTCGCAGAATCAGAATTCTACCTTGCATTATTGTTTTTCTTGAAGTACAATATAACTGGTTCGTCAAAATTTAGACAAACCACATTGGGAATGCAGGAAAAGAGCTGCTGTCTGCCGCATGGAAAACAGCAGCCATCGGACCGGAAGCCGGTCGTTAAAGAAAAAGGAGAACAAGTCATGGAAAAAAGACCAGTGGTATTAATGATCCTGGATGGATACGGATTAAACGATCATTGTGAGGCGAACGCAGTCTGCGAGGGCAAGACCCCGATCATGGACCAGCTTATGAGCCAGTGCCCGTTTGTAAAGGGCCAGGCAAGCGGTCTGGCAGTCGGTCTGCCGGACGGACAGATGGGTAACTCTGAGGTTGGTCACTTAAATATGGGTGCAGGACGCATCGTATACCAGGAGCTGACCCGTATCACCAAGTCGATTGAGGATGGTGATTTCTTCCAGAATGAGGAACTGATGGCAGCAGTCGAGAACTGCAAGAAGAACGATTCCGCGCTGCATATGTTCGGTCTGGTATCCGACGGCGGTGTGCACAGCCACATCACCCATATTTACGGACTGCTGGAACTGGCTAAGAGAAACGGGCTTTCCAAAGTTTATGTTCATTGCTTCTTAGATGGTCGTGACACCCCGCCGACCTCCGGAAAAGAGTTCGTGGAAGCACTGGAAGCGAAGATGGCAGAGCTGGGCGTCGGCAAAGTTGGCGTTGTTTCCGGTCGTTATTATGCCATGGACCGTGATAAAAACTGGGATCGCGTGGAGAAAGCCTACAACGCGCTGAGCAAGGGCGAGGGTGTTCATGCAGAGCATGCAGTGGATGCCATTCAGGCTTCTTACGATGACGGTAAGACGGATGAGTTTATGCTGCCGACGGTCATTACGGAAAACGGTGCTCCGGTCGCAACCATCAAAAACGGCGATTCCGTGATCTTCTTTAACTTCCGTCCGGACCGTGCACGTCAGCTGACCCGCACCTTCTGCGATGATGAATTTACTGGTTTTGACCGCGGCGAGCGCATCAAAACAACCTTTGTCTGCTTCACCGATTACGACGAGACCATTGAAAACAAGCTGGTTGCATTCAAGAAAGAGAGCATCACCAATACCTTTGGTGAGTTTTTAGCTGCGCACGGCTTAAAGCAGGCCCGTATCGCAGAGACCGAGAAATATGCGCATGTAACCTTCTTCTTTAACGGCGGTGTCGAGGAGCCGAATCCGGGTGAAGACCGTATTCTGGTTCCGTCCCCGAAGGAAGTAGCAACCTACGACTTAAAGCCGGAGATGAGCGCACCGGCTGTCTGTGACAAGCTGGTAGACTGTATTAAGTCCGGCAAGTACGATGTCATCATCATCAACTTCGCGAACCCGGATATGGTTGGCCATACCGGAGTGGAGAGCGCAGCCATCAAGGCCATCGAGACGGTAGATGCCTGCGTCGGCAGAGCGGTTGATGCCATCAAAGAAGTGAATGGTGTGATGTTTATCTGCGCAGACCACGGAAATGCAGAGCAGCTGGTAGATTACAGCACCGGCGAGCCGTGGACCGCACATACCACCAACCCGGTTCCGTTCATCCTGGTCAATGCAGACCCGTCCTACAAGTTAAGAGAGGGCGGCTGCCTGGCAGATATCGCTCCGACCCTCATCGAACTGATGGGAATGGAGCAGCCGAAAGAAATGACTGGAAAATCCCTGCTGGTCAAATAAACAATATCGCACAGTAAGTCGATTAGAAAGTCCGGGCGTGTACGAGTCTGACTTCCTCCATTTTCACATATCGTTGTTCGCTTGCTTTCGCTGACACATGTTCGCCTGCATCGGATTTACATCCGCTGCATTCGGACATGTGTGCGGGGGAGGCGAAACAACTGATATGCTGAAAATTCCAGAAGTCAGACTCATACACGCCCTACTTTTTTGGCTCCGCTGCGTACGAAAAAAACTGCAAGCATCACTAAATTGGCTGAGTGTTAGCTTATTTTCAGTCATTTCAGTAGTGATTGCATTTTTCTGGAAGTTTGATGAGCCTACCAGTGCACTGGACCCGGAACTGGTGGGAGAGGTCTTAAATGTCATGAAAGAAGTGGCAAAGCAGGGGATGACCATGATCGTCGTTACGCATGAGATCAGCTTTGCCATGGAAATTGCGACAAAGATCGTGTTCATGGATGGAGGTGTGGTTGTCGAAACCGGGACACCAAAAGAGCTTCTGACTGCGCCGAAAAATCCGCGTACCCGCGCGTTTTTGCAGCGTATTTTACCGAATGATTATGACTATCAGATATAGATTGTGAGGATGAATTATGGTACAATTTGATCAGGTTCTGAACCGGAAAGGGACAAACTGTGCAAAATGGGACCGTCAGGGCGGAGACGGAAGCATTCTTTATTCCACACCGATGTATACCCATATCCGCCGTCTGCCGCAGGAAGCCAGGGCCGCTGTGACAGAGGTTCCAATGAAAGAAAACAATCTGTTTTACACCATGGACTTTGAAGCGCTGGAGCAGGCGGTTACCCCGCAGACGGGCGTATATGTGCTCTGCAATCCGCATAACCCGGTTGGACGGGTATTTACGAGGCAGGAGCTTACACAGGTTGCAGATTTTGCAAAAAAGCATGAGCTTTTCGTGGTAGCCGATGAGATCCACTGTGAGCTGGTCCTGGAAGGGGAGCATATCCCGTATTTCAGCCTGAACAAAGAGGCAGAGCAAAACAGCATCACCCTCTGCAGCGCAGGAAAGATCGCAAATATTCCGGGACTTCCGCTGGCTTATGCGATCATTCCGAATCCGGATCTGCGCAAACGCTTTGAGGAAGAGGCGCTTGGCTTGTTTCCGGTTCGCAATATCCTTGCAGAAACAGCCCTGACAGCTGCTTACAATGGTTCCTGCGATGCATGGAAAGAAGAACTGCGGGACTATCTGCGGGCAAACCGCGACTATCTGGAGGCGCGGATCTCAGAAATTCCGGGACGTATGGACAGCCATGAATTTTAGGAGAGGAGAATGAAAACATGAGTGAGAAAAAACAGACCTGCTTCAGCTGCGTGGATTGCGGAAAATGCGGCTGCAAAAAGCATAACGGAGACTATCCGGAGTTTTGCGCGACCGCAGCACTGACGGAGGAAGAGCTGCAGGAGATCGCGCACCTGTATGAAAACCGGGTCAACAAAAAAGTAGCCATTGCTTCTGCGGAAGTAGAAGGGGAATTCTACGGCAGATATACCCGTGTGGAAGAGACCATCGAGTTTGCAAGACGCATCGGCGCGAAAAAGCTGGGAATCGCGACCTGCATCGGTCTCCTGGAAGAAAGCCGGATTTTGGCAAAGATCCTGCGCCTAAACGGGTTTGAGGTTTACAGCGCAGCCTGCAAAACCGGCTCCATGTTAAAAACAGATATCGGCGTCAAACCGGAATACACCTGTGTAACCGGCAATGTAATGTGCAATCCGATTCTGCAGGCAAAGCTTTTAAATAAAGAAAAAGTGGATTTAAACATCATCATGGGATTGTGCTGTGGACATGACAGCCTGTTTATCAAGTATGCGAAGGGTCTGACAACAACCCTGGTAGTAAAGGACCGTGTCCTTGGAAACAATCCGGTGCAGGCGCTGTATCAGGCACGCGCATATTACAAGAGACTGTTAGAAAAGCCGATTTAGGTGCCGCACATGCCCTGCTTTATTGGCGGCGCTGAAAAGATAGCACAGCGGCACCAGATACAGAAAGAATGCCGCAAGCAGGCTGCTCATGGGGGCTCCGATGGTTGCCAGGGGAACGGCGCCCGCAATGGACCACGGGATGAGCGGTGCGACGACAACGGCAGAGTTTTCCAGATCAAGAGCCATGCGGCTGTTGTTGGGCTCTAAGTCATTTCCCAGCTGTCTGGTCAGCATAATGGAAAGGGTCTGGTTGCAGGCAATCATGGAAGTACCGATGGCAGCTGTCAGGATTGCGCCGAACGGGGTAATACGTGATCCAAGCTTTGATAATCCGTTCTTCAGTCCGTCTAAGAGTCCGGTATTCTGGAAGATGCCGGCGTAGGAAGAAGAGATGCACACGATCGCGGCAACTTTTACCATGGAAAGGATTCCGCCTCCGTCAAGAAATGCTGCAACTTCCGGATCGGCAGCGTGGTAGCCGGATAAGAGCAGCTGCGGCAGGTCGGAAAAGGACAAATCCTGAATGAAAAAGCCAACGATCAGGGAAACGGCGATGCTGGCAAGCATGGCAAATTTTACCGGGATGCGCATCAGCGCCAGAATCAGGATCACAATGGCTGGCAGGATCGCTGCCGGGTGAAGCACAACCTCCCGCCCGAACAGGGCGGTAAGATCCGTCGTTTCAGCCTGACTGTGCAGCTGGAAGCCGAAAACCCCGTACAGGATGCAGGTCAGAAGAAACGGAAGCCATGCGGTGCGGACCATGTTTTTGATGTTGTCAAAGATGCTGGTTTTCGTCAGCTCGCTGACCAGAAGTGCGCTGGTGGAAAACGGGGAACAGCGGTCTCCGAAAAAGGCTCCGGAGAGAATGGCACCGCCGAGAAGCATCGGGTTTGCACCGGCAGAGACGCCCATGGCCATGCAGATCACACCGATGGTGGCTGCCGTGCCAAATGAAGTACCGGTCAGCACAGAGAGCGCACTGTTTAAGAGAAATGAGACAAGTAAGAGCACTTCCGGGCGCAAAAGTCTGGTGGCGTGGCAGATGATAAACGGAATCGTCCCGCAGGCGCGCCACAGGGCTGTCATCATCCCAATCAGGACAAACACGATCAGAATGTTTTTGGCAGTGAGAATGCCGGAGATGAGCATGGAGAGAATCTTCTTTGGAGGATTCCTTTTTTTTAATGCATATCCGCTAAAGAGGATGAGTCCTGCAAAGAGGGCATACAGGGTAGGAAGCCCGAAGATAAGACAGGTTATCAGAATAAGGGAAAACAGCCCCAGGGTAACAGTTTCCATGAAAAAATACTCCTTTTCGTTTGTAATAGGGAAACCGCAGATGTTGCGAACGACACCGGCAATGAAATGACCGGGTTCCCACTCACTATCCTAACACAGTTTCTTTTTCCTTCCAAGATGAAATACTGCTTCCATTTCCATAAAAAATGAGATAGAATGAACTGTAACACTGAGATCCCGTGGCTGTGTACGTGAAAAATAGTTACGGGACAGAATGGAAACAAGACCGGTTCAGACCGGATCACGATACCCCGGAAGGAGAAAAAGCAGAGTATGAAAATTGCAATCGTAACGGACAGCAACAGCGGAATTACCCAGGAGCAGGCAAAAACCATGGGGATTTATGTGCTGCCGATGCCATTTATGATCAACGGAGAAACCTTTGAGGAGGATATCAACCTGACCCAGGAAGAATTTTACAAACGTCAGGCGGAAGATGCGGACATCAGTACTTCCCAGCCTTCCCCGCAGGCGGTTACAGATCTGTGGGACAGCTTGTTTGCACAGGGCTACGAGCAGATCGTCCACATCCCGATGTCCAGCGGCTTAAGCGGATCCTGTCAGACTGCCCGTATGCTGGCGCAGGATGAGCCCTATGAAGATAAGGTATTTGTCGTGAACAACCAGCGCATCTCCGTGACCCAGCGCCGTGCCGCAATGGACGCGAAGGAACTGGCAGAGGCTGGTTTTAACGGAAAGCAGATTTTCGAAATCCTGGAACGTGTCAAGATGGAATCCAGCATTTACATCACGGTTGACACCCTGAAGTTCCTGAAAAAAGGCGGACGTATCACACCGGCAGCAGCAGCGCTTGGTACCCTGCTGCGCATCAAACCGGTGCTCCAGATCCAGGGCGAAAAGCTGGATTCTTTTTCCAAAGTCCGTACCATGAAGCAGGCGCGCACAACAATGCTGTCCGCGGCAGAGAAAGACCTTTCTGAGCGTTATGCAGATCCAAAGGCAGAAAATACCTGGATCTTTGTGGCACATACCCAGAATACGGAACCTGCAGAAGAGTTTGCAAAAGAGATCGAAGCACAGTATCCGGCTGCCGGTGCAATTGATCAGGCACCGCTGTCTTTGAGCATTGCCTGCCACATCGGACCAGGTTCCCTGGCAATCGCCATGTCCAAGAAGATCGATATTGAGGCAGAACGGAAACGCTATGGCTTATAAAATGAAAAAACTGCAGATTCCCTGGCTGAAAAAACGGGTCGTCAGTTTAAAATTGCCAATCACGGTCTGCCTGGTCCTGTTTGGTATCATTCCCATGTTTTTGTGCACCCAGACAATCTTAAGCTCGCTCAGGCAGACCCAGATCGACGAGCGCATGGTAGAAGTGCAGAATCAGTGTCAGATCTTAAGCAGCAAAATCGCACGCACCGGATATCTTTCCGGGGAAGACCGGAGCAATTTAAACAGTGAGATTGAGACGATTGCAGATGTTTACAATGGACGCATTGTCGTGGTGAACCAGGATTTCAAGATCGTGCAGGATACCTTCCATATTGCGGAAGACCGCATTCATATCGCGGATACCGTCATCCGCAGTTTTCAGGGGGAAACCGTGAGCCGGTACAACCGCGATAAGCATTATTTTGCCCAGGCAATCCCAATCTACAGTCTGTCCCAGGACAAGCATGTCGAGGGGGTTCTGGTTGTGACTGCATCAACCGAGGCCATGATACGCCTGACCGACACGGTAGGAGACCGGCTGATTCTGTTTCAGGTGATCCTGGTTCTGGTGCTGATTCTGGCTGCAGTACTGGCGGCGGCCATGATGGTCCGCCCGTTCAAGGACTTCCAGGTCCGCCTGCATCATGTGGAGCAGGGAGCTCTCGATACCGATATCAGCTCCGAGGCATATCGGGAAACACGGGATATTTCGAATTCGGTTGCCCAGACCATCACGAAGCTTCAGGAAGTCGATCAGTCCAGACAGGAATTTGTTTCCAATGTGTCCCATGAACTGAAGACGCCGATCACATCGATCCGCGTACTGGCAGATTCCCTGATGGGCATGGGCGAGGTGCCGGTAGAACTTTACCGGGAGTTTATGGAAGATATTTCAAATGAAATTGACCGCGAGAGCAAAATTATCGATGATCTGTTATCCCTGGTAAAAATGGATAAGTCAGAAGCGGAGTTAAATATAACCCAGGTAAACTTAAATACGCTGGTAGAGCAGATCTTAAAACGCTTAAAGCCGATCGCAAACCGCCGGAAGGTAGAACTGATCTTTGAGAGTATCCGGGAGGTGACGGCCGACGTCGATGAAATGAAGCTGTCCCTTGCCATCACCAATCTGGTAGAAAATGCGATCAAATATAATATGGAAGAAGGATGGGTGCGTGTAACCCTGGATGCAGACCATAAATTTTTCTATCTCAAGGTGCAGGACTCCGGAATTGGAATTCCGGAAGATGTCCAGGATCGTATTTTCGAACGTTTCTACCGGGTAGATAAAGCCCGTTCGCGGGAAACCGGCGGAAGTGGTCTTGGTCTTGCCATTACCAGGAATGTCGTACTGATGCATAAGGGAGCGATCAAACTTTCCAGCAAAGAAGGGGAAGGCAGTACCTTTACGCTTCGCATTCCATTAAACTATATCGCCTAGCAGGAGGAGTTTTATGAAACAATCGCAGTATCGATGCAAAAAGGCCGGCAGGCTTTTTTACAGGAATCGCCTGATGCTTCTGATCGTTCTTCTGGCAGGGCTTTTTCTGAGCGGATGTCAGAAACGGAACACTCCTTTGCAGGATGGCGAATCAGAGTATCAGATCTATTATATGAACCAGGCAGCAAATAAGCTGATTGCGCAGCCCTACCGCACCAAAACAGACGATACGGAGCGTCTGGTCGGGGAACTGGTGGATGCGATGCTTCATGTACCGGCTGATCTGGATGCCCAGGCTGTTTTATCCGATAAGGTAGTGTATCTTGGCTGCCGTCAGGATGACAATGTGCTTTACCTGTTTTTTGACAACAACTACACCAGTATGAATGCCTGCCAGGAGATTTTATGCCGGGCAGCGCTGGCAAGAACCCTGACCCAGGTGCCGGGGATTGAATATATCAGCATTTACTCTGGTGACCAGCCTCTGTTAGATCGAAACGGAATGCCGGTTGGTCCGATTTCCGCAACGGATTTTGTAGACAGCATTACCGATGTCAATGCCTATGAGCGCACAGAGCTGACGTTGTATTTTACGGATGAAGATGGGACGATGCTGTATCCGGAAAAACGCAGTGTCATGCATAATGTAAACACATCCGTAGAGCGGGTCATCATTGAAGAACTCATCAGCGGACCGGAACAGCCGGGACTGATGCCGACTTTAAATTCGGATATCAAGATTTTAAATGTTTCCGTCAATGAAAACGTCTGCTATGTTAATTTTGATGCAGCATTTTTAAACAATTCCCTGGAAGTAAAGGATTATATTCCGATTTATTCCATTGTGAACTCCTTATCGGAACTGTCCAATGTCAACCGGGTGCAGATCACGGTGAACGGCTCCCAGGAAGTCACATTCCGGGAAAATATTTCATTAAATACATTGTTTGAGAGAAATCTCGATTATACAGGAGGAAATTAATATCAGACATCCATTGCTGCTTTTGACAGGGGGATTCGTACTTGGAGAGGTCGTAATCCTGCATCAGGGCACAATGAAAAAACTGGCGCTGCTTTTTGCGGCGGCGCTCGTGCTGTGTGCGGCTGCTGTGCTGGCAGACCGCCGCAGAAGAAAGTTTTGCATTGCAGATCACCGTGGAGGTGCCCGTGGCGCATCCACCGGATGGGGCAGGAGCTTAGGAATCAGGCTTCTGCCTCTTTTTGTATTGTTTGGCATGGCACGCGGTATGCAGGAGCAGCATGTGGTGGTTAAGGAAATGTGCATGCAGCTGGATGCAGAAAGTACTTATGGAGAGGGACGGATCGTTTCTGTCGGGGAAAAAGAAGCCTGGACGGTTCTTTTGTTAAAGCAGGTGTCTACAAAAGAAGGCAGACTTCGATATCTGCAGGTGTATGTGGAGCGGGATCTGGAAGGCACAGGGAATGCAGAAAACCAGGATGACCGGGCAAAGCACTCTGCTGAAAAGACAGAAAACAGAAATGCAGAGAAAATCGATTCTGATCGAGAAACAGAAGTCCGGGCGGAGCAACGCGCTCCGTACCGGATTGGGGAATCCGTGCGGATCTGGGGCGAGTTTACCGCTTTCCAGACTGCTTCCAATCCGGGGGCGTTCGATTATGCAGCATATTACCGGGGAGAAAAGCTGGTATGGAGGGTGTTTGCACGGTCTGTAAGGAACATCGATGGGAAATCCTATGGCTTAAGCCGTCCCGTTGATGGTCTGGCAAATATGCTTTGGCATGTTCGGGGCTGGGCGTCCGACCGGCTGAAGCTTTTGGCGGGAGAGGAAGACGGAGGCATCTTTGCAGCCATGCTGCTCGGCGAGAAAGGCAGTATGTCGGAAGAAATCCGTGATCTGTACCAGAAAAATGGCATTGCCCACCTGCTGGCGGTGAGCGGGCTTCATCTGTCACTGGTCAGTATGGCAGCTTATGGCTTCTTGCGCAGGGCAGGAGCCGGGTATGGGAAGGCAGCCGTGGCGGGAGGGACGATCCTGGTTTTTTATTGCATGCTGACAGGGGCATCGCCTTCGGTTCTGCGTGCGCTGGTCATGACACTGTGCGGTTTTCTGGCTGCTTATCTTGGCAGAACCTATGATCTGTTGTCTGCTATGGGCTTGTCCGCGCTGCTCCTTTTGTGGTACAGTCCCTACCTGATGGATCAGGCCGGTGTCCAGCTTTCGTTTGCGGCCATCGGAGGTATTGGGCTTGCCAGGGACTTGGAAAAGGGCGGGAAAATGGCTGCTTCTGTGTGGGAGCAGACGATGCGGATGACTCTTTGTATGCAGCTTGTCTCCCTGCCGGTCGTATTGTGGCATTTTTTTGCGTATCCGCTGTATGGAATCTTTTTGAATCTGCTGGTAGTGCCGCTAGCAGGAATCATTGTGGGAACGGGAGCCGGGGGACTTCTTGCCAGTCTTTTCCGGATACAGGCGGGTGCGTTTCTGACCGGAGGAGGCCGTGCGGTTTTGGCGTGGTATACATTTTGCTGCAGGTGTTTTATGAGATTGCCGGGCTGCAGCCTGCTCATGGGGAGACCGGAACTTTGGCAGATCGTGCTCTATTATCTGGTACTGGGAATTGCGCTGCAGGTCGGCAGTGAAAATAGGATGGTGGCTGTTTGCGGGTCTGACAGGAGGGGTGGGAAGCAGCCCAATTTGGAATATACCTGGCAGACCGGGAACCGGCCCGATCTGAGATATGCCCGACAGGTCAGAATCGTGCGGAAGATTGCTTTAAAAACCCGGGAGTATCTTCTTGTGATCGCATTGCTTGCCGGACTGGTATGTTTGCACACTCCGGCGGTGCGCGGTCTGGAAGTGACGATCCTGGATACCGGACAGGGAGACGGCATCTGCATCCGCACAAAGAATCAGGTGATTCTGGTCGACGGAGGCAGTACCGACCAGAAAAAGCTGGGAGAATACAGCCTGGAGCCGTTTTTGCGGAGCAAGGGAATCCGCTTCATAGACCTTGCCATTGTCAGCCATGGAGACTGGGATCATATCAGCGGTTTAAGCTGGCTGATGGAACAGGCAGCAGAGAAGGGAAAGAAGGGGATAGGAAGACAGGAAGCGGCAGGTGGGAAAGCTGCGGATTTTGTGAAGGTGAAAACGCTGGTACTGCCGGAGAAAGGAAAAGGAGAAGAAGTGTATGAGAACCTGAAACGATTGTGCGAGCAGCAGGGCGGTCATGTGATCTGGGCTGCGCGTGGTGACGGCTGGAAGGAAGCAGGAGACGGAATACTGACCCTTACCTGCCTGTATCCGGAACGGAATGTCCTATCCGGGGGTGACAGTCAGATACAGGCCGCGAGGAAGCCAATGATACAAATGCCCCAAACATTCCGTGAAAATCATGTGGAAACAGACCGAAACGAACATTCCCTGGTCTTTTTGCTGGATTATCGTGCGTTTCATATGATGTTAACCGGAGACATGAGTGCAAAAGGGGAAGAAGAACTGATTCGTCTGGAGAAACACGAAGCAGAGGATATGTCAGAGAACGTGTCAGAGTATATGGATGGCAGCAGAGCAGAGAAGGAGGATATTTGGATTTTAAAGACTGCGCACCATGGTTCTGCATATTCCAGCAGCGAGGCATTTCTTTCCTGGCTGGATCCGGACTGTGCGGTGATTTCCTGCGGAAAAAAGAACCGTTACGGGCACCCGCATCCGGACACGATAAAGCGCCTGACGGACTGCGGCAGTAAGATTCTGCTTACGACAGAAAACGGTGCCATCATCTGGAAAACAGACGGGCACCGGGTCTGGCTGAAAACGATGAAGCGGGGAGCAGGAAGATCAGAATGATCCGTCTTTCCGCAAATTATGAAATACGTAGGAAAAATAAGCATCCTGGGTTTCTTTTTTTGTTCTGCGGCTGCAAAATAAACTTTCCCCGTTTTTAAAGAGGATCTTTCCATCTTCAGAGATCGCCTGAACCTGGGAAAAATTCACCAGAAGTGTTTTGCTGTTTAAATAAAAACTTCCGGATTTTGGCAGCAAAGCAAGCAGATCGGAAAAAGACATGCGGGTGCGGATGTCGTCTTTCATGGAGTGCACCAGCAGACAGTGACCGGATTTTTCTACGTAGACGATATCGTCCAGTGAAAGCGGACGGTTTACCGGGGCGGCGCCCTGTCCGGAAGTGACTGGAATGGTGATGCAGGACGGTACAGCGAGATGTTCCCGGATTTCCTGAAGACACCAGGCGAGTTTATCCGGCTCTACTGGTTTTAAAAGATAATCCAGTGGATGCACTTCGTAGCCTTCCAGTGCAAACCCCAGCTCCGATGTTGTAAAGATAATGGGGATCCGTTTGGACAGACAGCGCAGACGCCTGGCTGTCTCCATGCCGTTTAGGTCGTTTTCCTCCAGCATGATGTCCAGAAAAACAGCCTCAAATGTACCTGGAATGAATTCTTTCAAAAATACTTCTCCATTCGGATAGCAGGAAAAATCTGCCGGGATTCCAAGTTTTCTATGTTCTTCCCGGATCAGTCCCAGGAGGTACTCCTGATCCTCGGTCCGGTCCTCTACGATCGCGTAATGCATAAAATTCTCACCTCACAAGAAAGGATGTGCCTTGGCACATTCCTGCGCCGGAGCGCGGCTGCTCTGGCAGCCATCTACGTTTGTTTATGACCAGTGTAACATGGAATAAATGACGTGTAAAATGGAAAATTGCTTGTAACGGGCAAAAGGAGATGTTACCATAAATAACAGAAATGCTGCTGCTGCCCGGGAAAAGGAGAATCTGAATGGACATCCGCTTGCCGGGAATGCATCTGAAAACAGCAGCAAAACGGTATTGAGAAAAGAAGCAGGGGGAAAACGAACTATGATTATTATGGTATGTGTCGATGATCACAATGGAATGATGTTCAATAAGCGCCGCCAGAGCCAGGACCGTGTGCTGCGGCAGCATATGCTGGAGCTGACAAATGGAAAGAAGCTGTGGATGAATACTTACAGCAGAGGTCAGTTCTCAGAGGAAGCTGCCAGCAGCATTCAGGTGACAGAAGATGGATTTCAAAATATCCCATCCGGGGAATATTGCCTGATCGAAGACCAGGACCCGGCTCAGTACGCAGAAAATGCGGAAGAATTAATCCTGTTTCGTTGGAACCGCAGTTATCCGGCAGATTTATACTGCACTTTGGATCTGTCGGCGTGGAAACTGGCGCAGACAGAAGAATTTGAAGGGTATTCGCATGAGAAGATCACGCAGGAGCGCTACGTGAGATATTAAAACTTAATTTCTTTTCCTTCCAGTCTCCACTGCCTAAATTCTGCAGAAGCGGAAAGGAGCAGGTCGGAGGAGGAGTTCAGTGCGGTCTCAACAGAATCCTGGATGACTCCGATGATGAAGCCAACGCCGACTACCTGCATGGCAATATCATTCGGGATACCGAATAAGGAACAGGCCATCGGGATCAGCAGCAGGGAGCCGCCGGCAACACCGGATGCGCCGCAGGCAGAAAGGGCAGCCAGAACGCTTAAAATGATGGCACTTGGAATATCCACTGTGATGCCGAGCGTGTGTGCGGTAGCCAGAGCCATAACGGTGATGGTGATCGCTGCGCCGTCCATGTTAATGGTTGCGCCAAGCGGAATTGTAACGGAGTAGGTATCCTTGTCCAGTCCCATTTCCTTGCAGGCTTCCATGTTGATCGGAATGTTTGCTGCAGAGCTTCGGGTGAAGAATGCGGTGATCGCGCTTCTCTTTAAGCATTTGAAGATCAGCGGGTACGGATTCTTGCGGATGCACCAGAATACCAGGATCGGGTTGGTAACAAAGTAAATGAACAGCATGGAACCAACCAGAACGGCAAGGAGTTTTCCGTACTCTGTGAAGATGGAAAGACCATTCTCGGAAACGGTGCTGAATACAAGTCCCATGATGCCAAACGGTGCAAAGCTGATGATCCAGGTAACTACTTTCGCAAGACCACCTGCAATTTCATCGAACATGGTTTTGGTGGTTTCGCTCGCGCCGCGCAGACCAATGCCGAATAGCACTGCCCATACCAGGACACCGATGTAGTTTGCGCTCACGATGGACTGAACCGGGTTGCTTACCATGTTTAAAAGCAGGGAACTTAATACTTCCGTGATTCCCTCCGGAGCAGCCAGGTCAGATGCGCCCTCAGCCAGAGTCAGGGTGATCGGAAATATCATGCTGGCGATCACGGCGATGACAGCAGCCAGGAAGGTACTGAACATGTACAGGATGATCACGGTACGGATGACGCCGCCGTGGCTCTTACCGGAATGACACAAAGAACTGATGACCAGGAAAAATACCAGGAGCGGAGCGACTGCTTTTAACGCACCTACAAAAACATTGCCAAGGATGGAGATGCCGGCAGCCTGCGGAACTGCAAGGCCTAAGATGGCACCGATGATGAGACCGGCAACGATTCGTTTTACAAGACTGATGTCGCACCAGGTTTCGAATAGCTTTTTCATAAACATGCCTCTTTCTTTCGTTAATGGATCAACTGTGATTGATCTGTGGGCGACGCCCAGTGTTTTATTATACACAATTTGCAATAGAAATACAAATGTTTTTTCTGCACGGACATTTCCGGAAGATTGTTTGCGGATGGCTTTTGAAATATTTCTGAATTGAAAGAAAATTGTAAATTCTCCCCATCTGTTTTGTGGTATTCTATTTATAGAAAACAACAGCAAAGAAAATGGAGGGAACGCGATGAAGTATCAGATTCTTGGAACAACCATGCCTGCAGTGGAGATTTTATTTGAACAGAGCGGAGAGAGCATGTATACCCAGACCGGCGGCATGGCATGGATGACAGAGGGTATCAGCATGACCACCAATGCACGCGGCGGTCTTATGAAAGGAATTGGCCGTATGTTTGCAGGGGAATCCCTCTTTATGGCAACTTACAAGGCAGAACAGCCTGGTACCCAGATCGCGTTTGCTTCGACGGTTGCAGGAAGCATTCTCCCAGTCAATGTGGGGGAAACCGGAGGAATCATCTGCCAGAAGGGTGCATTCCTCTGCGCCCAGGAAAGTGTTGATTTGAATGTTACTTTTACCAAAAAAGCGTCCGCAGGTCTGTTTGGCGGAGAAGGCTTCATTCTGGAGGAATTAAGCGGAAGCGGCATGGCATTTCTGGAGATTGACGGGGATAAAGTCATCAAAAATCTGCAGGCGGGCGAGGTACTGAAGGTCGATACCGGCAATGTCGTTGCGTTCGAAAAGAGCGTTCAGTACGAGATTGAGACGGTCAAAGGTTTCGGAAATATCATGTTTGGCGGAGAAGGTCTGTTTTTAACCAGACTGACCGGTCCTGGCAAAGTGGTATTACAGACTCAGAACGTCGCAGAGTTCGCAGGAAGAATCGCAAGATACATCCCGGCTGCTACCACAAAATAGAGATTGCCTGTCTGCGTTTCCATCAAAGGGGAACCGCCGCATGCGTTGATACGCAGAAATCGTTTGCCGGGACTTGACATTTTGAGGCTTCCACTTTATAATGCGATATATTGGCAAGATACTGTTTCTACGATGCGAAAATAGTATCATTGACATCCAAAAGTCGTAAATACAGGTTAAGGCATTGAAGAGAACAAGTAACAGTCCGAGGTACCGCACAGAAAGCAGCCGGCAGATGAGAGGCGCGCGGAAAACGAACTGCGAATACATCCCGGAGCCGTGCACCGAACAAAATCAGAACCACAGCGTTACAGATATGTCGCAGAAGTTATGGCATGGAAACGCCAGGATTCCGAAAACCGCATTGGAATCGCGAAAGGGGGTTCTGCATGGATCAGTAGGCTGCGCCGGATTACAGCATCCGTTATCATGCTGGAACAAAGCAGGCGGAAACAAAATGCATCAATCAGCATCGATCTGCAGCTTTGTTCGCTGAGGCAGGCAGTGTGAACTGTTTGTGAAGTAAGGTGGTAACACGAGACGTCCCTCGTCCTTTCTGGCATTTGCCAGGAGGACGGGGTTTTTTATTCCCATGAATCAATTTAGAGAACGCTGTCAGTGGCAGCCCTGCAGGTTTCATGGGAAGTTATTTCTAAGATATCAAAAAGGAGAATGACAATGAACTGTTATGAAGAGCTGGTAGCCCGCGGTCTGATCGCCCAGGTTACAAACGAAGAAGAAATCAAAAAAATGGTAAACGAAGGAAAAGCAACCTTCTATATCGGTTTTGATCCGACTGCAGACAGTCTGCACGTAGGTCATTTCATGGCACTGTGCTTAATGAAGCGTCTGCAGATGGCAGGCAACAAGCCGATCGCCCTCATCGGCGGCGGTACCGGTATGATCGGTGATCCGTCCGGACGTACCGACATGAGAAAGATGATGACTCCGGAGATGATCCAGCACAACTGCGACTGTTTCAAAGAGCAGATGAGCCGTTTCATCGACTTTAGCGATGGCAAGGCTCTCATGGTAAACAACGCGGAGTGGCTGTTAAAATTAAACTATGTAGAGCTGCTGCGTGAAGTTGGTGCCTGCTTCTCCGTTAACAACATGCTGCGTGCAGAGTGCTACAAACAGCGTATGGAGAAAGGCTTAAGCTTCTTAGAGTTCAACTACATGATCATGCAGAGCTACGACTTCTATATGTTATACCAGAAATACGGCTGCAACATGCAGTTTGGCGGCGATGACCAGTGGAGCAACATGTTAGGCGGTACCGAGCTGATCCGCCGTAAGCTGGGCAAGGACGCTCACGCAATGACCATTACCCTGCTGTTAAACTCCGAGGGCAAGAAGATGGGCAAGACCCAGTCTGGCGCCGTATGGTTAGACCCGAACAAGACCACTCCGTTCGAGTTCTACCAGTACTGGAGAAACGTGGCAGATGCCGATGTATTAAAGTGTCTGCGTATGCTGACCTTCCTGCCGCTTGAGCAGATCGATGAGATGGACAAGTGGGAGGGCAGCCAGTTAAATACTGCAAAAGAGATCCTGGCATATGAGCTGACCAAGCTGGTTCACGGCGAGGAAGAGGCTAAGAAAGCACAGACTGCAGCACGTGCACTGTTCAGTGGTCAGGGCAGTCTGGAGAACATGCCAAGCTTTACCTTAACCGATGCAGATTTCAACGAGGGAAGCATTGACATTCTGGCAGTTCTGCAGAAATCCGGTCTGGCTCCGACCCGTTCCGAGGCAAGAAGAAACGTAGAGCAGGGCGGTGTATCCGTAAATGGTGAGCCGGTGAAGGAGATCAAGACAGCCTACACCAAGGCAGACTTTGCAGGTGACGGTATGGTTGTAAAACGTGGTAAGAAGAAATTCATGAAGGTAACAGCTGAGTAATTATGGAAGAAAATAATCAGAATAGGAATGCGGGGCAGGATTCGCAGACCCCGCACAAGCGCCGTGTCCGCTATAAGGGCACCCATCCGAGAAGATTTGAGGAAAAATACAAAGAGCTGAACCCGGAAAAATACGCAGATACCATCGAGCACGTTATTCAGAAGGGCGGAACACCGGCGGGAATGCACATCTCCATTATGGTGAAAGAGATTTTGGATTTCCTGCAGATCAAGCCGGGCCAGAAGGGCCTCGACGCAACGCTTGGCTACGGTGGTCATACCCGTGCCATGTTAGAGCAGCTTCATGGCGAAGGCCATATTTACGGCCTGGACGTAGACCCGATCGAGTCTGTGAAGACGAAAAAACGTTTGGAGGATCTTGGTTTTGGCGAGGATATTATGACGGTGCGCCAGATGAACTTTGCTGACATTGACCAGATTGCAAAAGAAGTTGGACCGTTCGATTTCATTCTCGCTGATCTTGGCGTTTCCTCGATGCAGATCGACAACCCGGAGCGTGGCTTTTCCTATAAATTCGACGGACCGCTGGATCTGCGCTTAAACCCGCAGGCTGGGATCTCTGCGGCAGAGCGGTTAAAAGAAGTTGACCGGGAAGAACTGGCTGGCATGCTGCTGGAAAACTCCGATGAGCCGTATGCGGAAGAAATCGCACGCTGCATCACCGGAGCTATCCGCAAAGGGGAAAAGGTGGACACGACCACGAAGGTGCGGGAGCTTATTGAACAGGCGCTTTCCTTTATCCCGGAAAAAGAACGGAAGGAAGCCGTGAAGAAAGCCTGCGCCAGAACCTTCCAGGCCCTGCGCATCGATGTAAACAGCGAGTTTGAGGTGCTTTACGCATTCCTCGACAAGCTGCCGCATGTGCTGGCACCAGGCGGTCGCGTGGCGATTCTGACCTTCCATTCCGGCGAGGACCGCATGGTAAAGAAATCGTTTAAGCAGTACCAGAAGGCTGGACTGTACTCCGAAATCGCGGAAGATGTCATCCGGCCGTCCGCAGAAGAATGCGTCCGCAACAGCAGAGCAAGATCCACGAAGCTGCGGTGGGCAGTGAAAGCAGATTAACAATTTAAGTATATGACAAGGGCCGTGTGAGTTGCCTTTTGGCAACGCACACGGCCCTATTAAAGTTAATCAAATTGTTACATTTTGATCAATTCATAATCCCGGCTTCCCAGCCCGATCTTCTCAGCATGCTCCAGGCAGGACTTCCACTCGGACTCCGGTGTGGAGTTGGTGAAATGGTCGTGGTGGTCATGGAAATTTGGATCTGCGAGATGCTTTGCCAGCTGGCTTCCCGGCATCGGCTGTGCAGCCATGCAGGCATCGACGCAGGCCTGATCCAGGGCCAGCGGGTCGAAAGAAGCAAACATACCGATGTTTGGCAGGATCGGAACATCGTTTTCGCCGTGGCAGTCACAGTTTGGGGAGACATCCACGATCAGGGAAATATGGAAGTTCGGTCTGCCATCCACAACCGCCTTGGTGTACTCTGCCATGCGGCAGTTTAACAGCTCATTCGCATTGTTGTTGTCGAAGATAATCGCGTCAAAGTTGCAGGCACCCAGACAGCGGCCGCAGCCCACGCAGTTATCCTGATTGACATGCATCTTTTTCGTGGATTCATCGAATACCAGACCGCCGTTGGCGCATTCTTTCTGACAGCGGCGGCAGCCACGGCACAGGCTCTCCTCAATGTGCGGTTTTCCGCTGCAGTGCTGCTCGGTCTTCCCGGCACGGGAACCGCAGCCCATACCGATATTTTTGATCGTGCCGCCAAAGCCGGTCATCTCATGACCCTTGAAGTGCGTCAGGCTGATAAAAACATCAGCATCCATGATGGCACGTCCAATCTTGGCAGCCTTCACATACTCACCGCCCTGAACCGGAACCTCGATATCGTCCGTACCCTTTAAGCCGTCACCAATGATGACCGGGCAGCCGACGGAAAGCGGGGTAAAGCCATTCTCCCAGGCACATTCCAGATGCTCCAGGGCATTTTTTCTGCTTCCCGGGTACATGGTGTTGCAGTCGGTCAGGAAAGGCTTGCCGCCAAGTTCTTTTACGACATCAGCGACTGCTTTGGCGTAATTCGGACGAAGATAGCTGATGTTTCCAAGCTCTCCAAAATGCATTTTGATGGCAACAAACTTCCCATCCATGTCAAGGTCGGCAATGCCGGCTTTTTTAATGAGCTTTTTTAATTTGGTCGGAAGGCTGTCGCCGAAGGCAATGGTATGAAAATCGGTAAAATATACTTTGGATTTTTCCATGGTTATGTATTCCTCCTGAAGGTAAGTTTTGATCGCATGCATCGTGGCTGCTGTTTGCAGATTTCTGAAACATATTTTATTATAGCTGCAAAAAAATATCAATAAGAGAAAACTATTCATTGATTTTTTTGTTACTGAAGTGAAAAGCTTATTTCCACTTTGAAAGGGACAAAGTAGATGTTAGTCTTTCACTTATTTCCACTTACACTATAGTTGTATTTAGTCTTACACTTTATATACCTGACAGCCATTGCCCAGACTATCGGCAAAGACACACTTATCAGTTTGGAGAACGCGATAAAAACCAGTTTATAAAAGACGGCGTATTGGATATGAAACGGGTCCAGGAAAAATTCATGGTTCATTTTCATGATATTTATGGAAAAGATTCAGACAAATTTGTAGAAGAGAATGGTCGACGTCTGTTTTGCTGTATTTGAAACCAATCATCAATGGAACTGGAAATTATTATATTGAGGCACAGACCAGAGATCAGACACGGACGGATGTCATTGTGGATTATTTGGGAAGACAGTAGGTCATAAGTTGCTTGTCACGTTTGCGTAAATAGGAACGGTAATAAATCCTTAAGAGAAACGTCTGCAATAATCAATGGCAATTAAGAAATTTATCTGCTATACTGTGCGTGTGAAAAGGAAACAGAAGTATTTTGTAACCGAAAACGATGCAGCGGATGAAAATAACACCGCTGAACCATGATTACAGATAAGGAGATAGATCTTATGAAAAAGAAAAACAATGCAATTACAGCTATTGGTATGGCAGCTCTTATGACAGCAGCAGGTGTTCTGACTGCCATGGCAGCCCAGTCCCCGACCATTGTAGCCGGAAGTGGTATGAGCCAGAATGAAGCAGCAGGACCGGGAACAGTTGGTGAAAATGCAGCAGCTGAGGAGCAGGCACCAATCTGGGGCACCATCATCAGCGTGGATGGCAGCAGCATCGATCTGGACTGCCCGGCAGGCAATGTGTTTGAGGGGGAAGTCATTGTAAATATTTCCGATGATACACTGGTTTTGGATGGTGAAAACGGTTATCCAGTGGAATTAAAGGATCTTCAGGCCGGAGAGACGGTGTATGCCTACATCGGCCCGGCTATGGCCATGAGCCTTCCACCGCAGGCAACCGGCGAGGTTGTCATCGGTAAGATCCCGGCAGACGCGAAGGCACCGGAGTACATTACGGTAAAATCCATGACTGCAAATGCAGACGGAAGCTGGAGTCTGGTTTCCACGGCCGGAACCGAGTATGCAGTTTCTGCTGACTGCCGCATTCTGCCGTATCTGACCAGACAGATCGTTTCCCTGGAAGATGTGGAGCAGGGCAGCAACCTGCTGGTATGGAGCGATAGCGAGAACCAGGCACAGAAACTGGTGCTGTTTGCGAGATAGTATGATACAAGGATTATAGTAGCATGCAGTGCGAAACAATCCGGTATCATAGAAGTTAGAAGAACGAGACAGTGAAAAAAGCAGTCCTGCCCGCACAAAACGATGTGGCAGGGCTTGCTTTTATTGCATTGCTTATCGAGGAGGCGCCGGTGATTACGGGGAGGGAAAGAATATGAAAAAAAAGAAATACGAAGTGTTAAAATATACGGCCGCTGCACTTGTGATCGCAGCAGCAGGTTTTACCGGCGGCTGTGCAAAGAAAGCAATCAGCACAGAACGGATTTCCGGGGCAGAAAATGTCTCACAGCAGGAAATTACCATAGCGGATTCGGAAACGGAAACTTCTGATACTGGCGCAGACGCATCAGTAACGGAAGATTCGGATTCCCTGGGCAATCATTCGGGTGTGCTGCCGTTGGAGATTACCACGGAATACAACAATGACTGGGAGGATAACAAGGCACTGCTTTCCGTAAAAACATCTCAGGTACATCTTCTGGAGGAAGGGCATGAAGCATTGGAGAAAGCCATAGATGCCCTGAACCAGAAAAATCTGGATGATCAGAATACCTTTTTTCAGGAAAATCAGGAGGATGCCAGACAAAGCTATCAGGATAGTCCGGAAATGTTTCAGGACAGTGCCTGGGAGTCCGAGGTGAGCGTGACAGCGCTCCGGACCGATGAAACGGTACTGAGTCTGCAGCAGACGGAATACAGCTGGCTCGGCGGCGCGCATCCGAATACCTATTATAAGGGGATTTGTTTTGATACGAAAACCGGAAAAGAGTTGTCACTGCAGGATATTGCAGCAGATTACGACGGCGTTTACGATAGTGTCTGTCAGAAGCTGAAAGAGGAAAACGATCCTGACATGTTTTTTGAGGGCTACGAGGATACCGTGAAAGCCATGTTTTACGGCAAAGATCCGGATTACGGCAGTGTGCAGTGGTTTTTGATGAATGACCGGGTAGTGGTCCTGTTTAACCAGTACGATATTGCACCTTATGCGGCAGGTCCGATCCGCGTGGAGATTCCGTTTGCAGAACGTGCGGACCTGTTTGAGAAGCAGTATGAGACATCGAAAACATCTTATGTCATGCAGATTCAGGAGTACGAGACGCTGGAAGCTGATGGAAACGGAGATGGAAAGAAAGAGGAGATCTCCTACACCGTGGACCGTGATGAATACGGGATTGGCGGTGCTATTACCGTAACCTGCGACAGTACCTCTCTCAACACAGAAAAGCTGATCGAGCAGGATTACGGCGCTTCTGGCGGTTATTCCTCCGAGGGTTACCTGATCCACACTGAGGATGGAAAAACATATCTGTATCTGCAGCATCAGAGTGACAACGATGCCCATTACATCAACGTGTTTGATTTGAGCAAAGGGACACCAGCTTTTGTGGGTTCCTTAGACAGCAGCTGGTCAGGTTCTCCGATCACCGATCCGGAATGCTTCCCATTGTGGGACCGCATGGATGTGCTCGGAACTTACAGCGCGTATCGGATCTACCATATCGGAGAGGGTGGACTTCCAAAGACCGATGAGACTGTGTACCGTCTTGGAAATATGTATAAGGAATATCCGGTTACGCTGGTATCGACACGGGAACTGGATGTGACGGTTGGAACGGGGACTTTGGCGGACTCCTGGAAGCAGGAAACACTGCCGTCCGGAACGTCTTACACGATCACCGCTACCGATGGCGAGAGCTTTGTGGAAGCACAGCTTACGGACGGACGCATCTGCCGGATCCCGGTTACGAAAGCAGCAGACGACTGGGAGTGGAAGATCAACGGAGTCAGCGAAAATGACTGTTTTGAGATGGTACCGTATGTAGGATGATGGAAAGACCAAACAAGGAAGGATTTGCGCAAATGAAAATAAGAGGTGATTTTCACACACACACAACGTACTGCGACGGAAAGAGTACACCCCGTGAGATGGTGGAGGCGGCTTACCGCATGGGGCTTACCGATTTTGGAATATCCGGCCATGCAGATTATTCGATGTATGAGCCGGGCTTTGGCATGTCTGATGCGATTCTGGCATCTTATAAGCAGGAGCTGCAGAAACTCAAAGAGGAATATGCCGGGAAACTGAATCTGTATATCGGCATTGAACTGGATGTGCTGGGACCGCGCCAGCAGGCGGATTATGCCATTGGTTCCACCCACAGTGTATTAAAAAACGGGCAGCTTGTATGTGTGGACGATACGGAGGAAAAGCTGGTACAGGGCGTGGAAACACTCTGGAACGGTGACTGGTACGCGTTTGCGAAGGATTATTATGAGCTGGAGGGAACCGTATACGATCGTCTGAAGTGTGACTGGGTGGGACATTTTGACCTGCTTACGAAGTTTAATGAAGGATATAAGCATTTTGATGAGACGAAGGATGCGTATCTGGAACCGGCACTTGCAGCGATGAAAAAGCTTCACGGGCAGGGACTCCCGTTTGAGATCAATACCGGTGCCATGTCACGCGGTTACCGGACAGCTCCGTATCCGAACCGGATCTTATTGAAAGAGCTCCATGCCATGGGCGGCCGGATCATGATCAATTCCGACAGCCACAGTGCCAGTACCATTGCCTATGCCTTCGACATGGCCGGACAGATTGCCTATGAGTGCGGATTCCGGAAGGTGACGGTGTTAAGTCCGGAGGGATTACGGGAAATTCCATTCAATTAAAAAGGGGCTGTGAAAAATGATGATCTCATTTTTCACAGCTCCTTTTCCTTTTATTCAGACCGTTCGTATCGATAGATAAAGTGAGAACCAATATAGTAGGTTTCCGAATACTCAAAACGGCGTCCGTCAGTCAGATGGCCCGGATGGGAAATTTTCAGAAGCGGGATATCGTCGATTTTCAGCCATTTTTTTTGCTGTGGGGTAGGCAAAACCGCACTGATTGTGCGGGAGCCGTCTGTGGGATCAATGTCATAGTGCTGCGAGATATAATTGTAAAGGGAACCCTCCAGCATACGAAGATCAAAGTTAGGAAACAGGCTGACAGGAAGGTAGGTGTAGTTGAGAGCCATGATCGTGTCGTCTGCGGTACGAATTCTTATAATAGAATGGACCAGCTCATCATCCCCAAGTCCCAGTTCTCTTGCGGCTTCGGGAATTTCAGCGGCCCGATGGATGGAATAAGACACTAAAATAGAGCCTGGAGCTTTTCCAATCGACCGCATATCATCTGAAAAGCTTCGGGTAAAGTTGGCTTTTTTTGAAATTTGTATAGAACTTACAAAGGTTCCCCTTCCCGGCATGCGGTTTATATAGCCTTGCGAAGAAAGCAGATCCAGGGCTTTTCGGGCAGTCATACGGCTGACCTTGTAGCGCTCGCATAGTTCATTTTCTGTTTCAATCTGATCCCCTGTTTTGAGAGCGCCGCTCTGTATCTGATTAAGAATATCCCGTTCTATTTCTTTATATTTCGGTAACTGCTTTCCCATAAAATCCTCTCCGATTTAAATATATTTAACTCAAACTTCCCACACCATTTGGTGTGTTTAACATTGAAAAATCAATATTTTAACCCATAAAAAAGACATAAACCGCTCGCTAGTGGTATAATTGAGTTGACGAAAAACAATTACACAGCAAGGAGATTTATGCCATGTCAAGTATACCACGTAATTCCCAAAACGAAAACAATGTTTTAGATTTTGTCACAAATTTTATCGCGGAGTTTCATATAGGCAAGCTTTTGTTTAAGAGCAATGCCGGAAAAGAAAAGGGGATTCCGGTAATGGATATCTTTCGCTATCTATTTTGCCTCCTTTTTTCTGACAGAAGCATGTATATGCAGCGAAAAACAGGCATATTTAAGGAAGATTTTTCTAAAAATACCGTCTATCGCTTTATAAATAGTCCGAAGACGAACTGGCAAAGGTTTACAACACTGCTTTCTGCAAATATCGTCAATGATTTTATGAAGCCACTGACTTCCGAAGACCGCAAGGACGTATTCATTATCGATGATAGCCTGTTTGACCGGTCACGTTCTAAGAAAACAGAACTTCTTGCAAAAGTCTTTGATCACTGCTCGATGAAATATAAGCGTGGCTATCGTATGCTGACACTTGGTGCAGCTTGGCTGGTCTGATGGAAATTCCTTTGTTTCAATTAATCATTGCTTTCTCTCAGCTGCAGATGACAAAAATCTTCTGTGCAGAGCTGAATGCTATGATGGACGTTCCCTTGCCAGGAAACGAAGAAGTCAATCCCGGCGGAAAGCTACTGATGTCATGGTCGAACTGATCCATTCTGTTCAGAAAGCAGGGATTGCTGCAAAATACGTTGTTTTTGACAGTTGGTTTTCTTCTCCAAAGACAATCCAGGCTTTAAAAAAGGAAGAAAATCTGGATATCATTGCCATGATCAAGAAAAGCAGCAAGATCAAATCTGGATACCAAGATAAAAATCTGAATATCAAGGAAATCTACAGTCGTAATAAAAAGAGGCGTGGACGTTCCAGATATCGGCATATGGGATATTGAAGTTTTCTTCAAATCCTGCAAATCGTATCTTCATCTGGAGAAAGAATGCAGAAGCACATCTTATGATGCCTTAAATGCTCATATTGCCATCGTTTTTACAAGATACATGATGCTGTCTATCGCACAAAGACGTAATACAGATGAGAAAACCATCTGTGAACTATTTTTCTGCCTACTGGATGAATTGGATGATATCACATTCAGCCAATCCATGAGGATTATTATAGATGCCCTAATGGATGCTGTTATGGAATACTTTCATATAACAGAAAGTCAGTTGGAAGAATTTACATCCAACTTTATTTGACGACTGCCAAAATATATGCAACAGGCATTATGCTATGCTTAAAATGCCTGTCAGAATGTTAATTTATGAGTTAAAGTATTGATTTTTCAAGGTGCGAGCCCCATTTTTTATGTGGGAAGTTTGAGCTTAATTATTATAATCGAAATGGAGAAAAAGGTCAATGTATATACAAACAAAAGACACGACAAACGCATGAATGATTATCCCCTGTCAATTCTTTT